>JBEKGL010000546.1:0-3066 GCA_050012815.1 Thermoguttaceae bacterium | reverse complement strand
CGGCCTTGGGACTAGTGATCTATTGTAAGAGAATTCAATAGTTAATATCGCATCGATCCTGGGGTAGATAGTTTATTGATACTCAGGTAAATGATGTCGTATGGAATATAGAAAAACTCCGGGCACAAGTGCCCGGGCTAAACTTTTAATGCGACATTCATTACCCGAGACTCAATAATCTAGATTCCTTCTATCAAAGGCCCCAGATATATCAATTTATTCACAAACCCTGACTTTCAATCAATGTCCGCTGTTTTCTATCTCATTTGCAAAATCACTTCAATTGCCTCATACGAGGCGGCGACGGCTAGCATGATGAATACGATTATATTTCCCTTGACGTTCATCATCAGCGCGTGCCCATATCGCGCTCTGAGTTTATTTCCCTCAGCCGGATTGAAAAGATAGATCGGCATCAAAAGCGCGAAAAAGGCGGCGAGTATGTATCCTTCGCCTTCCAGCAACAGCGTCCCCGAATGAAAACGAAAGGCCCCGGCAAGGGACAATCGCGTCGGCGCCAGGGCAATTCCCCAAACGGCGGCACGGAATAGCGCCATAAATATGCCTATTCCCGGCACGATAACCGACGGCAAGGTAATTACCAATAATGATCCGACAAAGAAATTTATGATCAGTGTGGTAACGGCCGCCAGGGCAATGTTCCGGCTCCCATAGGCCAGACCCGCTACGCCGAGCACTCCCGATTCACTCTCGATTTGTCCGCTTAAAGTTGTAAGCAGGAAATCTTGCGGCAGCGGCGCTTCATAAATCAACAGTGCGCCAACAATGAAAATGCCAAAGTATATTACGTGCATCAGACTAAACAGTTTCCAATGCCGGTTGATTTGCGCCAGCGGGGGGCCGATCCAGGCGTTTGTTATGCGCCGTGCGGCAAACATATAAATCCGTATAAGCAAGACCGAACCGCCGATTAACAAAAGCGTCATTCCCATCATATAGTTATAGTACACACCTCGATCCAAACGTTGCGATCCGGCAATCGCCGTGAATTGCTCGCGCGGGAGCCGTTGTTTTATGTCCTGGATCTGCTTCAAATCCTCCCAGGGAACAATAAAACCGCCGATCAACTTTTTTCCGCTGGGATCGAGCGTGCCGCGCGCAGTCGGATTGTCGGCGGCGTAGTAGGCGTCCTGTTGTAGTAAATTTGTCTTTTTAAGCACTCCGACCACACTCAATTCCACATCGCCCGCCTTTATTTGGCCGTGATCGCTGGTACGCGGATCGGCAAGCACTTCCGTAGTCCCGGGCTTGGGCAGCCTGCCGGAGACAAGCATGTCAGCGGTGAATTGTTGCTCGAAATCGGGAAAAATGATCACTTTTTCCTGGTGATTTCGTAAGAACGATCTTGCTGCGACTGGATTTGTCCTGTCCAGACTTTTAACTAACACATCCACGGCTTCACTAGCCGGCAAAAAAAGCACTGTAACCGGCCTGCCCATCTCGGTTTTCGCCTCGGGTTTTTCGGCGACGTAAAGAACGTATCGCTTATCGCCCGAACCACAACTATCTTGCGCTTGACGATGGGAAACCATCATCAAAACTACGCCGCCGGCGGCGGCCAATAGACAAATCAAGGTCCATATTCGAGACATAAATATCCTCCCAAAGTAATAATGTCTGAGACATACGTTTATATTTACAGCAAAAACTCCCGGAGCAAGCTCCGGGGCTAAACGAAGAATACGACGTTAATTTATATAACATCCTTGTTCTTTGCCACTCTCCCCTGAATACTTATCGCCATTCACTGCTTCGGCGCTTTGCCGTGTGTTATCGTAGCGCCCTTTTTATCATCGCCGCCGGTGCCTTTTAGATGGCGGTCGAAAAATGAGTTTACCATATCGGCAGTATCGCGCCCGCCGAAGCCGGGGCCGTGGGCTGCGCCTTAGATGATGTGCAGGCGGACGCTTACGCCGGCTTTTTTTAATGCGTCGAATAGCAACTGGCTTTGATTAAGCGGGACCAAAGGGTCTTGGTCGCCGTGGACGATCAAAAACGGTGCTGCGGCGGGTGTGACGTATGCGATCGGATTTGCCCGGGCCGCCTTGTTCTTGTTCTCTTGGATCGCCCCGCCGTGAATCCAGATGATAAGCGGCAATGGACGCTGCGACTTTTCCGGCAGATATAGATCCAGCAGCAAGCTTTTTTCGCCGGCCCGGGCATATTCAAGGTCGCGCAGATACTTTACTCCGGGCAATTCTTTCCCGGTGGGCTTTTGATTTTGTTCGCCGGACGCCGCTTTCGTGAAATCGTAGATAAAAATTCCGTAGCCCACGCCTGCCTGGTCTTTGGATTTGGCCATTTGGAAGGCCATGTATCGGCCGTCGTCGCTTACGACCGGGTTGGACGACTTGTAACCTGGATAGTCGGAAAAGAAAGTCATCCGCTCCATTTTGCTGCTGCCGTCGAGTTTGAGTTTCCAAAGATCGACATAATTCGAGCCTTTGTGGTTTTGCCGGTCGCACTCCACGCAGGTATATTGGCCGTCGGGGAAGATGCCTTCGGGCTCGTCGTATTGGCCGGGCGCATTGGAATAGTTCACTACTTTTTTGGTCACAAGATCGATGCCGCAAACCTCGGTTCCCTGGTATCCGTAGGCGGTGAAAATGAGTTCACGTTCCTCGGGCGGGCGGAAGTTTTGCGGTTCCAGTGTGCATTTAAAGGGCAGATCGCGGCTTTCGATAATGATTTTTTGATTGGCCAGTTTCGGCGCGCCGTGTTCATAAACGATGTCGGCTTCCTGCATCCGCGACTGTCCTTTTGCCAACTCATCCGGGTATTGGTCGGCGACTTGGGCCCAGGCAATGTGCATCCGCTTGCGCGATACGGCCGGGCCTTCGCTGCACTTTGTGCCCAGCGGCTCGGGCGGCTTGGCGAGGCTTTTGTCGAGCACGTAAAGGTAACACTGCACGCGGCTTATGTGCGGGTTTTTCGGATCAAACTCCTCCGGGCCGGAAAGCAGAATGTCGCCGTTTGCCAGGTATAGCGCCCGGGTATAACCGTGGTGATAAAAATGATGCGTCAGCGGGCGGATGATCTTGGAGT
>JBEKGL010000545.1:0-3079 GCA_050012815.1 Thermoguttaceae bacterium | reverse complement strand
CAGGATGCTCGAAGTCGCCGGTGCGATCTTCTTCGGCTCGGCGATCGAGTTTTCGTCGGCAAGGCTCGTGCCGGCAAGGATGGTAACGTCGGCTTTGCCGGCAACCTTTGCGACGCCTTTGAGTCGCACGAGCGTATCGGCCGGTTCGCCGGCGGGATTGACCACCTTGAGGATGATCTCGCCTGAGTTATCGTCGCGGGCGGCAGTGGCGTAAATACGCCATCTGCGCGGCGCAGGCGCTTCGGTGCTCTGCACGAGTTTACCATCGAGATAACAATTCACCTTCTCGCCCTTGCGTTCGATTTTTATGTCATACCAGCGCCCGGTTTCGATGGAGCCGGGAACCAGCGCGTTCGTGCCGAACATTTCGATGGCGTGCCGGGTGTTGGCAAAGCCGCCGAGGTTCCACCAGCTCTTGGCGTTCTCGTCCTCTACATTGAAGAGGATGAGGAATCCCTCGGTCCCGCCCAGCTTGCGCGCCTTAAGCGAGTATGTGCAGTCGGTAAAGAACTTGTCGCTTAGGATGGCCCGGACGTTTTCGGCGGCGCTATGTTGGCTGAGCACGCCGTCATCGGCATTCCAATCGCCTTCGCCCAGCAGTTTCCAGCCGTCGGTCCCATCGGCGAAGTCGGTGGAGAACAGAGTGCGGCCGTCGCGTGTAATCTTAAGGTCCTTGAATTCGGCTTGCGTGGCCCAGGTGCCAACGCCGATGGCGCCGCCTTTCTGGTCGCCGCCGACCTCCGCCGCCTGTATGTCCAGGGGCAAGACAACGTCGCCGCGATTGCGGGAGAACATCTGTTGAACATAATATGACGGCGTGCCGTAGACGTTCAGGTTATCGAACCAGATCAGGTCGGGTATCCATTGCCAGGCATCGGTGTGGGCCAAAAGGCACGCATAGCAGGACATGAGCACGACGTCGGCGTTACGCTCCAGGCCCGTAAAGAAAGCCGCTTCGGACAATGCGCAGTTCAAATTGCTGCGGTTGTTCAGACTCACAAGGCCCGGCTCCGAGTGGGCGGCGAATTCACCCATCATGACTTTCGGTCCGTTGCGATCGTATTTGTCATAGCGGGCGGCGCTGTTGAAAAACCAGGACGGCTGGGCGTGGCAATGCTCGTCCACGAAGTCGGCCTTCAACTGGCGCAGCTTGTCCCAGGCGAATTTGAAATTATCGCCGGCAGGATCGGGCCCGGCGCCCCCGACCAGCTTGATTTCCGGATGCTTCGCTTTTAGCGCCTTGGCGAATCGTTCGTAACGCTCGATGTACTGCGGCCCAACTTGCTCATTGCCCCATCTTATCATCTTCAGATTAAACGGTTGCGGGTGGCCCATGTCCGCGCGTTTTTTCCCCCACGTACTGGTCGCCGGGCCGTTGGCGAACTCGATCAGATCCAGGGCGTCTTGGATATATGGCTCAAGTTTGTCAAGCGGCGCGAATTCCCCGGAGAACTGGGCGGCCATGCCGCAGTTAAGCAGCGGTTGCGGTTCAGCCCCGAGGTCATCGCACAACTGGAAATACTCGAAGAACCCCAGGCCGTACGACTGGAAGTAGTCGGGCGCGGCACGGGGTCCGGGCGCGTTCCAGGGGCTGATAATGAGCTTCCTTTCCGCGATGTCCCCGATGGTTGCCTTCCACTGGTAACGATTGTCAAGCCGGCGTCCCTCGGTGAGGAATCCGCCGGGGAACTTGATGAAAGCGGGTTTCAAATCGGCAAGCATTTGGACCAGATCGGCGCGCAGGCCGCTCGGCCGGTCCTTCCAGGTCTTCTCCGGAAACAGCGAAACCATGTCCAGATCCACCACTCCGGGGCCTTGCACGTAGACGTTCAATTTGGCTTTGGGCTCGGTTGCCGCCGCGCGCAAGTTAGCGGTGTATTTTTTCCATTTCTTTGTTAATCCCGCGACCTTCGCCTGGGCCAACTTGCGTCCGTCACCGGAGAGCAGTTCGACGCGCAAAGCTGGCCGGCCTTCCACTGCGCGAACCTGGGCCGAAAACTTGTAGACCTCGCCTTGTCGAACGCCCATGCCGCGAAAACCCTCGTTCGACACGCCCAAAACCTTGCCGGCGGCGTCCGCTTTCAAGCGCAGGTAATGCGGATTCGCCGTGTTAAACGGATCCTGGTCTAGAATCTCAATCGAGCTTGGCGCAGCGTCGCTGGGGATGCCGCTCCAACCCATCATCGGATTAGGAAACTCGAAGGAGCGGTTCTTCACCAACTCCGCATACAGGCCGCCGTCCGCGGCGAAGTTGACGTCCTCGAAAAAAACGCCCCACATCGTCGGACTGATCCGCGCGCCGGGCCGGTCCGTCTGCACGGTTAGTATCACGGCCGGCTCTGCGCCGCGCGAATAACTCGATATCGTAACCGCCAATAATAAAAAAGCCGCGCAGATTCTAGCCGGAAGCAGTCTCATGAATTAGCTCCTTTTTAGAATTTCATTTTTTCTTTATTTTGCGATTACTTCTTTGTCCCGGGTTTTTTCTCGGTTCGCAAGCCGAACACTCCGCCCGCTATCGCTCCGGGATGGGCCTGAAACTTGACCGTTATCTTGTCTTTTCCTTTGACCATGTCTTCTGGAATGGCGTGGATTTGTTCCAGGAACTGGCCCGGTTTGTTGGTAAGCCGATGTGTGACGAGTTTTACGTCATCGATCAGAATATCGAATATCCCGTTGAAGGTATTGCCGCCCCAGTATGTGATGCACAATTGCTGGGCTTGATCCGGCAACACTTTCACCTCCCAGGAGAACCAACCGCCGTCGGTCGCCTGCCGATATTTACAGTTATTGATTTCGTCGCGGGAGGTGTGCTCGCCTTTCAGATTATGATCGCGTTCGTTTTGCCCGTCGCCCGGTTTCACAACGTCGATGATGCGGGCTTCGATCTCCTTGCGCCTGGCCGCCTCGGTCTGATATTCCGCTTCCTTGGCTTGCCATTGATCGGGCGGGACAATATCCCAATAGACCATATAATGCCGGTCGCCGTGCATTTTGTAGAGCGGCTCGAGCGTCACGCCCTCGCTTTGTTTTTCCCCGGGAATGCGGAATTCCTTGGGGGAACCTTTAAATGTGCGGG
>JBEKGL010000544.1:0-3087 GCA_050012815.1 Thermoguttaceae bacterium | reverse complement strand
GTTTCGCCGCCCCAGCAGGTATTCACTGCCGTGTGGGTCCGATTGCGGTGCCAATACGGGTGCTCGGAATATGGCCAGTGCCTGACCTGCCCGCCGTATTCGCCCACGCCCGATACGACCCGCAAGATGCTCGACGAGTACAGCTCGGCAATACTGCTGCACGGCAATAAGTGGAAGTTGATTCGGGAGATAGCTCAGGATTTGGAGTTAAATGTCTTCCTGGCGGGCCATTACAAGGCATTTGCCTTTTTGTGCGGGCCGTGCGACCTGTGCAAGAAATGTGCGTGCTTGGCTGCCCGGACGAAAAAGGGCATGGCCGCGGCGTGCCAGCATCCGGACATGGCCCGCCCGGCGATGGAGGCTGCGGGAATCGACGTGTTCGCCACGGCCCGCGCAGCCGGTCTGCCCATCGAGGTCGTCCGCTCCACCGACAGCCCGCAAAACTACTATGCTTTAGTCTTGGTGGATTAGGTTCTATTGTCTTGCTCATTTTCGGAACTCGTCAAGCCCAGGCGGGCAAGCCATCGGCCGCGAGTCGGTTTGACCGATTCTTTTTCTTCGCCGGCGATGGGGAGATTTACGCCTTGTTGCTCCAAGGCGCGGAGTTTTTCATCCAGTTGCGCTCGTTCCCGGGCGATTTTGGCGCGTTCCAGCGAGATCTCGATTTCCGCCTGGCAAAGTTTCTCGCGACATTCTTCCTGTAGTCGGACAAGATTTTTCCGCTCTTCCTGAATGACGGCGTCGGTGTCCAGGATTTGGCCCAGCGCCGCCGCGCCCACGGCCATCGTGCCGATGTTGTTCGCCTGACTTTCCAGCAGTTTTCTTAATTCACCGATTTCGCGGTTTTTTTCCGCCACCAACCGATCGGTTCTGCGAATCACCTCCTGTATTTTTAGTTTTTCTTGGCGATCTTCTTCGTTATCTTCTTCAAAGTCGGCTTCAAGCGCGGCTAAGATCCGCTGTTTTTCCGCTTCCCAATTGAGAACGCCGGATGATAATTGACTCTCGTTTCCTCCGCCGCCCCGGCGCGCGGAGGCCAGTTGCTCCTGGAGATTCTCGTTGCTTGCTCTGAGTTCGCGCAGATCGTCTATGGACATTTCGTAGCGGCGGCGTAAATCATCGTCATTCACTTTTTCTTTGCCGCTGCCTGCCCGGGCATCGGCCAACTCTTGCCGAGTCTCGGCAAGTCGCTTTTCCAATTCGGCCAAACGGGCGGTCTGCTCCTTTTTTTCGGCTTCAATCCGTTCGACTTCCCGGCGATCGACATTATTTTCGGCGGCCGAAAGTTTGGCCCTTAATATGCGGCATTCCTCTTGGAGAGATTCCAATTGCCGTTGCAGTTCGCCCTGATCGGCCTTGACCTCTTGTTCCAGTCCAAGTCGCTTGAACTCGAATATTTTCAGATTCGCGGCGCGTTGGGCCCTTAATTCATGGGCGATATGACGGCGCCGGCTTTCGGTTTCGGCGGTTCTTGCGGATAGTTCCTGCTGATGTTGCTCAAGCTCGGTCTGCCGGGTTTGCAGCGAATCCCGAAGCGCATCAAGTTCGGCCCGCCGGGTTTGCAGCGAATCCCGAAGCGCATCAAGTTCGGCCCGCTGCGATTGCAGGGAATCTCGAATCGCATCAAGTTCGGCGCGCCGGCTTTCCAATTCCGCCTGGCCGGCTTCCATTTCCTTTCTTTCCCGCATCAACTCGATTTCAGCAGCGGCGGCAGCCGATTGTTGTTGGAGAAAACCCTGCTGCCGGCGATCAAATTCATCTTGTTGCCGTTTAAGCTGATCGGCAAACGATTGCTGCTGTTCGATTACGCCGCGATAAAGTTTTTCCCATTCGGCCTGCCGGGCGGCCAGATCGGTCTTCATCTGTTCGATCGCTTCGGCTTGCCGTTGAAGCTCATCGGAGCGCCGGGCGAGTTCGTCCCGGGTCTGGCGCGTTTGGCGGCGATCGTCGGCCGTCTCCGCGGCAATATGCCGCAATTGATCGGATAGTGCCCTTTCCGCGCGGTGCAAGCGGTCTTGCTGGGCCGAGAGAAATTCACGCACCCGCCGGCGCTGGGCATGTAGGGCGGCGGCGATTTGTTCCGTCCCGTCTTCGGCGCCTGGGATTGGGAGGGGAGATACTTCCATGGGGACTCGATCAATTCCAATGTGTACTCATAGCCAATCGAATGCGCATCATCCGCGCATACGGTCGTTGCATACGCCGCACGTCGGGGAAACGCACCGGCATTTCCCCATACGTTTTTATAGGTTACGCCGCCGTGCCGGTCAAAAGCAAGCTTCCGGGAAAAACGATTAAGCTGATTGTATCGGTTCAATAAAAATCGCCCTGACGCCTTGGCTGGCACATGAACCGATTATCAAACAATAAACCGCCGCCTCCGTCGACTTCCAATGCTCAAGGCGGCGTTTTGATAGGGTCCCGAAAAGGCGCCGCATTCGGTTTGTTTGGCTGATCGTCACGGTAGGAATTCAACCACTCTTCAATCTGTTCGGCCAGCGCCGTTTGCCTTTGAGATCGGGCAAGCTCCAAGGCCTTCCGGGCCGCGTTTATGGACTCGGCGGATCGATGTAATCCGGCATAAGTCATCGCCAAATTAAAATAGTAATTCGCGAAGTCGGGTTTCAGCCCTATGGCTTGCCGGTATTGTGCGATTGCCTCTTGGAGCCGTCCGGATATGACCAAGGCGTTGCCCAAGTTGTTGTAGGCCTCGAAGTAATCGGGTTTAAACCGTATGGCTTGCTGGAAACATTTTATCGCCTGCTGAAAACGGCCGGTTTGTGCAAATACGCTGCCCAGGTTAAAGTATGCCTCGGGGTAATCGGGTTTGAGTTGCAATGCCTTTTCATAATGTTTGATTGCATCCTCAGGCCGATCCGTATGGACCAATGAGAGGCCCAGGTCGTTATGGGCCTCGGGGTAATCGGGTTTCAGCGCCAAGGCCTTTTCATAATGTTCAATCGCCTCCAGAGGCCGGCCTGTTTGGTCTAATGAGAGGCCCAGGTTGTTATGGGCCTCGGGATAGTTAGGCTTTAGCCGCAGGGCCTGTTGGTAGACTTCAATCGCCTCCCCGGATCGGTCTGCTTT
>JBEKGL010000543.1:0-3090 GCA_050012815.1 Thermoguttaceae bacterium | reverse complement strand
TAAGGTTCTTCGCGTAGCCTCGAATTGAGCCACATCATCCACCGCTTGTGTGAGCCCCCGTCAATTCCTTTGAGTTTCAGCCTTGCGACCATACTCCCCAGGCGGAGCACTTAACACTTTCGTTACGGCTGGAAGGTTATGGAGGACCCTCTAACCTAGTGCTCATCGTTTACGGCTAGGACTACCGGGGTATCTAATCCCGTTCGCTCCCCTAGCTTTCGTGCATCAGCGTCAGATAAGACCCAGTGAGCCGCTTTCGCTACTGGTGTTCCTTAGGATATCAACGCATTTCACCGCTCCACCCTAAGTTCCGCTCACCTATGTCTTCCTCGAGCCCGACAGTTTTGGGCGCAATTCCTCAGTTAGGCTGAGGTATTTCACACCCAACTTACCGGGCCGCCTACGCACCCTTTAAGCCCAGTGATTCCGAATAACGTTTGGATGGTTCGTCTTACCGCGGCTGCTGGCACGAACTTAGCCCATCCTTCCTCTGCGTATAGGTCAATCCATAGAGATAGCCCTATGGAATTTCCTCCACACTGACAGCGGTTTACAACCCGAAGGCCTTCATCCCGCACGCGGCGTCGCTCGGTCAGGCTTGCGCCCATTGCCGAAGATTCTCGACTGCAGCCACCCGTAGGTGTCTGGGCAGTGTCTCAGTCCCAGTGAGCGAGGTCGTGCTCTCACACCTCGTACCCATCTTTGCCTTGGTGGGCCGTTACCTCACCAACAAGCTAATAGGACATGGACTCCTCCTCGGGCGGAATCACACCTTTGATCCGGAGATGTCATCTGGTATTACCTACAGTTTCCCGTAGCTATCCCAGACCCGAGGGTAGATATCCATGCATTACTCTCCCTTTCGCCGCTTTCACCGTATTGCTACGGATATCGCGCGACTTGCATGCCTAATCCACGCCGCCAACGTTCATTCTGAGCCAGGATCAAACCCTTCAATTGTTTGTAGTCTTAAGCCGCTTAAGAAAAACGCCAGTTTCCTCGCGCCTCGCCCAAGCGGTTTGTGAACCACGAAGAGTTCAAATCCAAGACCGACCTCTGAATCCAAAGGTCGGATTTCTTACTTCACTCCAGTCTTCAACCGGCTGAAGATTTCAGAATTGTGGTTGATCACTACCAAATTGTCAAAGAACTGTAGATATTTTTCTCTTGTGCAATTACCGTAGCAATCGCTTCTTGAGAGACTTATGATTTTATCCTTTATTCGACACCAGTCAACAGCCCATCTAAATATTTTTTTCTCAAATCAAGATTGTCGCTATAACTTCTTATACTGCAAGGACTTAAATTTCCACTTTCAAATAGCAAGTCGGTGGGGAACAGGACGAAAATCCCTCCGTCGCAAATGCAGTTTCATGATTACAGCTTATCGGCAGGTTTTTTATTCCCGCATTGTGAATCATCTTGCTTAACTTGACATCTCCCGATTTCCTGCCTGTTTGGCGGATAATGCCTGATAAATGGCTATGGAGACTGGAATGGACCAGTCGGATTATGTACACTATTGCCGTGCCGTATGCGCGGCTGGATTAAGGTTTTTTCTTATACTCGAACAGAATTGGAGTTCTCATGAAAAACGCAAATCTATCGATCGGCGCTATTGTGGGCTGTGTGGTTCTGATCGGTGCAGCCTGTGTTTCCGCCCAGGATTGGCCTCAGTGGCGAGGCCTGAATCGAGACGGGAAGGTTACCGCCTTCACCGCCCCGGAAACATGGCCCAAGGAACTTACGCAGAAGTGGAAAACCACCGTGGGCTTAGGCGATGCAACGCCGGCCCTAGTGGGCGACAAACTCTATGTATTCGCACGCCAGGGTGATGACGAAGTTACTCTGTGTCTGAATGTTGCCGATGGAACTGAACTTTGGAAAAACAAATACGCGGCTCAGGCCGTGGCCGGACCATCCGCCGGCGCACATTCGGGCCCCAGGAGTTCCCCGGCAGTGGCCGAGGGAAAAGTCGTCACGCTCGGCGTAAACGGGGTACTCTCCTGCCTGGACGCCAACACAGGTAAGGAATTGTGGCGCAAAGACGAGTACCCTAAAATCGTACCGCAGTTCTATACGGCCATGTCGCCAATAATTGTGGATGGAATGTGCATTGCCCAGCTTGGCGCTAAGAAAGAAGGGGCCATTATGGCCTTTGATCTGAACACCGGCGACTTGAAGTGGAAATGGACAGACGAAGGACCGCAGTATGCCTCGCCCGTGCTTATTACCGCGGATGGCACGAAACAGATCGTCACTCTAACTGATAAAAGCGTCGTGGGCGTGGCCGTGGCCGATGGGAAACTGCTCTGGAAAATCCCCTTCGAACCCAAAGGAATGGCTTACAACGATGCCACTCCCATCGTCGATGGTCAAACGCTGATCTTCACCGGGGCGGGCCGGGGCACCAAGGCCGTGAAAATCGAAAAACAGGGCGACGAATTTGTCCCCAAGGATCTGTGGAGTTCACAAATCGCCACCGGTTTTAATTCGCCCGTGCTCAAAGACGGACTGCTATACGGCATATCCGATAAGGGGAAAATGTTTTGCTTAAACGCCACGGACGGAAAGGAAGCCTGGACTGCCAAGGACAGTGTCGGCCGATTCGGGTCCATTGTCGATGCCGGCTCGGTCCTTATAACCCTGCCCGAGAAAACAGGATTGATCGTCTTTAAACCCGGCAATAAGGAATTCGAGGAATTGGCCCGATACAAAGTTTCCGACTCGGCAATCTACGCACACCCGATAATCGCAGGCAACAGAATCTTCGTAAAAGACAAAAATGATCTGACGCTGTGGACAGTTAAATAACAAAGGCCAATGATTCAATACCAAAGGCCATTTGTTTGATGTAGTTATTCAACGTTGGGGTGGCAGTTTAACTGCCACCCCAACTTTTACTGCAACTTTGACTGACATCTCATAAGATTCAAACCCCTGAGAAGTGTTTTGTTTTGGGCACTGTTCTAGTACCTCAATTCATATGAATATAGCAGTTGACATATTTTTCTAAAATAGCTATTCCTTCATGTATTTCAGGGGGATTCATGGAGGAATCAGGATGAACAAGAAGTATCTCGTGCGATT
>JBEKGL010000542.1:0-3092 GCA_050012815.1 Thermoguttaceae bacterium | reverse complement strand
CCAGGAAGAAACCCAACGCCGCTGGGACCTGACCACGCCCCAATGGCCCATCATGCACGCCGTGCTCCACGGCGTTTCGCGCGATCAATTCATGGCCAAGCACAAAGCGAATCACATCCAAGTGGCTTATGCCGATAGCGCCAAGACGGCCGACTCCGCCATGCTGGCCAAGGCCGCCATGGCCCGGGCAATGGGCATGGAAGTCTCCATCTGCGGCACGCGAAAAAACGGCAAAGCCTGGTAACCTGCCGCCTGTAATTGCATTACATCCAAACTTTATTTAGCCCCCGGTGAACACACCGGGGGTTTGCGTCGCGTTCAAAACACGTAGCCCATAACTTTTTCTCACTCGCTTGCCTTGTTGCTGCGCTGGCTTGCTTCTATAAGACGCTTTTCATCTTCGGGAGTCAATTTCGGCCGTTCAATCTTGACGGTTAGCTTGTTCAACTTGCCGGTGAAGCGGAATGGCACTTGGTAGTCCCGGTCGTCCACAGGCGTGCCGGTATCGGCGCCGATATCGAATGTTTCATCCCATTGCAGGACAACCGGGATGGTGCGTTCCATCTTTTGGGTAGCAATTTCCTTGCCGTCCACCTTAAGTACGCCCGTACCGCTTCGGCCTAGGCCGCTCATGTTGTTGAACGCCAGCGTAGCGAATCCGAGTCCGTCGTACTTGAAATCGAACACCAGCGTGTGCTTGCCGGGCGAGAGGGATACCGGACTTTCCCAGCGAATCCGTTTCAGGTCGAGCAGATTCCAGGTGAACACGGGTTTGCCTTTGACCACGTAGAAGCCCCAACCGCCGAACCGGCCGCCTTGGGTCGCCAGCACTCCCTCGCCGCCATTGGCAGGCACTTCGACATCGGCCGTGATGGTATAGGAAGCCGCGATCAAGCTGGGTGCATCGCCCATGGGTATGCCGGTCAACTCGCCGGAATAGGTAAATTCGGTCCGGCCTGCCGTGACGCTGGGTCGCGGCGTGACCATGCGTGCAGCCATCGAATTGTCCAGGGGCAAGACTTGATATTTTCTGGCCTCCTCCATGAAGAGCGTCTGCATTTCTTTCAACTTCTCGGGATGAGAAGCCGCGAGGTCATCGTTCTGCGTCCAGTCGTTCGTCAAGTCGTAAAGCTCCCACTTGTAGCTGTTGAGGACATCGGGGTTCGGGGTGCCACCGAGGTTCCAGGGCGCGTTGATCGGGATGGTGTTGGCATACCAGCCTTCGTGATAGATGCCGCGGTTGCCGAACATCTCGAAATACTGGGTTTTATGCCGGGTAGGCGCGCCGGCGTTCGCTTTGTCGAAGGTGTACGCCATGCTTACGCCTTCGATCGGTCGTTGCTTGATTCCGTCCACCGTCTCAGGCTGCTTGATGCCGCAGACTTCGAGAATCGTCGGCACAACGTCAATCACGTGGTGGAACTGGTTGCGGACTCCGCCCGCGTCCGTGATATGGCCGGACCAAGCGATGCACATGCCCTGGCGAGTGCCGCCAAAGTGCGACGCGACCTGCTTGGTCCATTTATACGGTGTGTCGAACGCCCAGGTCCAACCCACGGCCATGTGGTTGTATGTTTTATCCGAACCCCATACATCGTAGAAGTACTTCAACTGGTCCGCGACAGGGACCTCGACGCTGTTGAATTGGGCGATCTCGTTCGGCGTGCCGTTGGGTGTACCTTCGGCGCTGGAGCCGTTGTCGCCGCTGATGTAGATGATGAGCGTGTTGTCGAGCTTGCCCATGTCTTCGACCGCTTGAATCACGCGGCCGATCTCGTGGTCCGTGTAGGATAGGTAGGCGGCATAGACGTCCGCTTGCCGGATGAACAACTTTTTCTCATCAGCCGTGAGCGAGTTCCACTCCTTCAACAGTTCCTTCGGCCACGGGGTCAACTTGGCGCCCTGCGGAATCACGCCGAGTTTCTTTTGGTTGGCGAAGATCTGCTCGCGGAGTTCATTCCAACCTTTGTCGAACAGGTGCATCTTGCTGATCTTCTCGATCCACTCCGGCGTCGGGTGATGCGGCGCGTGCGTGCCACCGGGAGTGTAGTTGACGAAGAACGGTTTCTTCGGGTCCACTTCGTTGAGCATCTTGATGTGTGCGATTGCGTCATCGGCCATGGCGGTGGTTAGATTCCATTTCGGATTGCCCACATAGGGATAAATTGCCGTGGTCTGTCGGAAAAGATTCGGCTGCCATTGGCTGGTGTCGCCGCCGACGAATCCGTAAAAATAATCGAATCCCATGCCGATCGGCCAGCGGTCGAACGGCCCGGCCTGACTCGTCTCAAACGCCGGTACGTTGTGATCCTTGCCAAACCAGGAGGTGGCGTAGCCGTTGTCCTTCATGATCCGGCCGATGGTCGCGCAATCTTCGCTGATGATGCTGTCGTAGCCGGGAAAGCCCGTCGACATTTCGGAGATTTGGCCGAAGCCTGCCGAGTGATGGTTGCGGCCTGTGATGAGCGCCGCGCGCGTTGGCGAACACAGCGCAGTGGAATGAAACTGGGTGTAGCGCAGCCCCGATTTGGCGATCCGATCCAGAGCCGGCGTTGGAATAACGCCGCCAAAGGTGCTTGGGGCGCCGAAGCCCACGTCGTCGGTCATGATCAACAGCACGTTGGGCGCTCCCTTGGGCGGCACAATGGTCGGCGGCCACCAGGGTTTCGACTGGTAGGCGTTCTCCTTGATAACTCCACCGAACTTCTGCGGAGGCGCCGGGAGTTGTTTCCCGTCAATGGTCATGGTGGCGTCGGGCGATCCAGGCACGCCGTTTATCTGCTGTGCCTCGCCGGGCACGATATATGCACAAAAAACCAAGATCAATGCGCCAAACAAACCGCCGAACGCGCGGCGACAAAAATTATGTTGTGTTTTCATACTGCGCTCCCCTGATTAATGGATTTAAGATTGTTAGCTTATTCAAAAAGCGAAAAGCCGTTTAAAACATCCGGATAAAAACAATTTTACTAAATTCAGTAGTTCCAAGTTTGGACGTACAACAAAAACGATCACTTAAGGTGTTTTATTGTAAGGGGTTACGCTTTGTATTTGCGGTGCAAAACGAGTGCTGATTTGTGAGACGGTTCATT
>JBEKGL010000541.1:0-3099 GCA_050012815.1 Thermoguttaceae bacterium | reverse complement strand
CCGCAGGTGGCGCATCCGGCCTCTGCTATCGCCGAGTTAACCAACAGTAAGAGACTCCCTGCGGAAGCCCAACCTAACCATCGCATGGGTATGCTCCTTTTTTTCATTTATTCGCCCGAAGGCCCCAATACCCCGGCTAACCGGCGGCAAAAGATACTAACTCTACTTGTATTTCTTCGGTTAATTTGGCGTGTAATAAAGCTTAAAAATTATCATGCTTGATAGTCTTGGCAAATTGGGATAATTGTACTATGCAAGTGAAAAGAAGTCAGAACATTTTTTGCATGTTTGGTGGAAACAGTTAAATTATCGTCATGCCTTGATGATTGCGGCCAATCGACTACGGTCTGATATACCCATGTGATAAATCGCGACAATAAGCGCAAGTGTCATTTCATGTGGATGGTGCTGGTCTACATACGTTCACACATCTCCAGATAGAACTCAATTGGCTGCCTTTCGCCGCAGCAACGAAACATGACTGCCAAATGGCGACAGTTCATGGATTGATGGGTGGTATAAACAACTCAAACTATACCTAACAATTCACCCTCTTGGTCGGCCCAGAAAGACTTAAAACAACGATAAAGAAATCCGCCCCTTTTTGACGGAGTTTTCTCTAATAATTGATTTGCATGAACGAATAGCCTTATAATGGCACATCGAAAGGGGATAACATGAAAATAGTTAAGAGAATAATATTAGGTATTGCTGTTTTGTTTACAATACTTGTTTCGGTGATAGCCTGCAACACATTCTTGCGAAGATATGTCCTCTTGAATACTCCTGACGTTTATGACTACAAACATCTTCCCTTTAGAGTCATCAAATACAACCACGATGACGTTTTCTCTTTTAATAAAGACTTCGACTTTGATATAAATAATATCTTACCAATAAATTTCAATGGTCAAAAGATAAATAATCTAGATCAATTCCTGGAAAAGCATTTTACCACGGCCTTCATCGTAATGAAAAACGATCGCCTGTTGTATGAAAAATACTTCCATGGGCATGACAGAAGCACATACTGCAAATGTTTCTCGGTATCGAAGAATTTCATATCGGCGCTAATTGGCATAGCCATTGATGAAGGATTAATAAAGAGCGTTGATGAGCCAATCATCAAGTTCATTCCGGAATTAAAAGATAAACGTCTAAATACCCTAACTATAAGGCATTGCCTTTCAGCGACGACCGGCCTTAAGTTCAACAAAGGCGGCGCATTTCCCTGGCATGACGACGTCAGAGTTTATTACAGCAGCGATCTGCGCAAATTACTTTCACAAATAGAATATGACAAAGAACCGGGAACTGTATTTAATACGGAAGAATACAGCTCATGTTTATTGGCCTTAGTTTTGGAAAGAGCAACGCACATTAAAGTATCCGATTATCTGACGGAGAAAATATGGAAACCCTTGGGAATGGAATTCGATGCCTTGTGGACCTTGGATAGGGAAGAGGACGGCCTGGAAGTTGCCAATAGTGGATTGACTGCCAGGCCCATTGATTTCGTAAAATTCGGAAGACTATATCTTAACAAGGGGAATTGGAACGGCAAGCAAATTGTTCCTCGAAAATGGATCGAAGAATCGACCGTGCCCGATCCAGATTCAATTTCGTATTGGAATGATAGTTATTATAAATACATGTGGTGGGGAAAGATCAAAAAAGATGTATATGAATTTTCCGCCAACGGTCATTTTAGCCAACGCATTTATATCGCTCCCGTAAAAAACATTGTAATAGTGCGATTCGGGACAGACCCCGGCGGTATCGATTGGAGCAACTTTATTTCGACGTTGGTCGAAAAAATATAAGATGCCTCGTTTGAGCGAAAATAGGTCAGAAATATTATCCTCTTGCAAGTAGGATAAATCGGTTAAATTGGGGAGCAGAAATGAGGACATCACTGATTATCGGTTGTTCAATTACAAAATTCATTGAGGTCCCCATTTCCCCACATATCCTTGTTGCGAAAACACAAAAAGCCCCCGGTGTGTTCACCGGGGGCTAAATAAGCAAAATCTTTAATCACTAATCTCTGATCTCTAATCTCTAATCCCTTTACATATCATAGTACAGGCAGAACTCGTAGGGATGCGGACGCAACTGCATGGCCTCGACTTCGTTTACCTGTTTGTACTTGATCCAGGTTTCGATCACATCGGTCGTGAACACGTCGCCGCGCAACAGGAAGTCGTGATCGTCGGCCAAAGCCTTTAGCGCCGCATCCAGCGATCCCGGGGTGTGAGGAACTTTTGCCAGTTCTTCCGGTTCCAGGTCGTAAATGTCCTTGTCCAACGGCTCGCCCGGATCGACCTTGTTCTGAATCCCGTCGAGCATTGCCATCAGAATCGCCGAGAAGGAAAGATAGGGGTTGCAACTCGGATCCGGGCAGCGGAACTCCAAGCGTTTGGCTTTTGGGTTCGGGCTGTACATCGGAATTCGCACGGCCGCGGAACGGTTGCGCTGCGAGTAAGCCAGATTTACCGGGGCCTCGTATCCGGGCACCAATCGCTTGTAGCTGTTGGTCGTGGGACAACTGAAGGCCAAAATGGCCGGGGCGTGCTTCAACAGGCCGCCTATGGCGTAGATGGCCATGTCGCTGAGTCCCGCGTAACCGCTGCCGGCGTAAAGGTTCTCGCCGCCTTTCCAGATCGAAGCGTGGGTGTGCATGCCGGAACCGTTGTCGCCGAACAGCGGCTTAGGCATGAAGGTAACCGTCTTGTTGTATTTTTTCGCCACATTTTTGGTGATGTACTTGTACATCATCACCTTATCGGCAATGGTGACCAGGGAATCGTATTTCAGGTCGATTTCGGCCTGGCCAGCGGTTCCGACTTCGTGATGCTGGGCCTCGATGCTCAATCCGCAATCAATCATGGTTTGCATCATTTCGTTGCGGATGTCCATCTGTTGATCGGCCGGGGGCACTGGGAAGTAGCCTTCCTTGTAGCGGAGTTTGTAACCAAGGTTCGGCTTTTCCTCGCGGCCGCGGTTCCACTGGCCTTCGATGCTGTCGATAAAGTAATAGCCGCTTTGGGTGTTTTGTTCGTAGCGGACATCGTCGAAAATGAAAAACTCGCATTCCGG
>JBEKGL010000540.1:0-3109 GCA_050012815.1 Thermoguttaceae bacterium | reverse complement strand
GTAGATCGGCTTTCCCTCGCCGTCTTTCAGTTTCAAATCTTCGTAACCGAACTTTTTCGCGTTGACCACGGCGTCTTCGATCTGGGCCTTGACCTGGGCGACCTTCCGCTCCATATCGGCCGCCGAGCGGTTGTTTTCTTTTTTCAATTGATCGAGTTTTTTCGTCCAATCGCGGAGATTTCTTTCCAACACCTCGGCTTGCTGATCGTCGGGTTTGGCGGCCTTGGGCATGGGCGGCTGCCAACTGTCGTTGCCGGGCAGATTGCCGCGGTGCCATTGGGCGCGGATGTAGTGCAAATCGCCCAACAAACCCTTACGGATCATCTCCACCGAATTGTTGTACAGGATGTTGTAGTGGCGTTGATGCCCCACGGCCAGGAGCAAACCGGTTTGCTTGGCAGCGCGGGCCATTTCCTTGCACTCGTGGACGCTGTGGCCCATGAGCTTCTCGGTCATCACGTGCAAGCCGGCCTTCATGGCCGCGATTGCCGCCCGGGCGTGCAGGTGCAAGGGTAAGGCGATAATGACCGCCTCGACGCCGTCCTGCTTGGCGTTTTCGATCAGTTCCTGATAAGCCCCGTAAACTTTTACATTTTTCCGGGCTTCATCCTCCGATTTCCAGTCGAAGACGCTCAACAAGCCGGGCCGGACTTTTCCGGGGGGGGAAGTGTAAAAATCGCCGTGGAACCCCCGCCATACGTTGTAAGGCCGAATGTCGGCAATCGATTTGACCGCGATGAACTTGGGATTGATCGCACCGATGAGCACCGATCCTTCGTCGCCCGTGCCGATAACGCCCGCGCGAACCGGTTCGGCGAGCGACTTGCCGTAGCCGAAATACAACTCACCCAAGCCGTTGCCGGATGTCGCTTCGGCATTGATCGTTTTTTTGAGCAACTCGCGGCGGATCGGCTTGCTGCCGACGGCGGCGTTGAAATTTTCCTTGCCGATCGCTCGTTGCTCGGGAGTTAAGTACATTTTAGTGGTTAGTGGAGAGTGGATAGGGGTTGTCAGTTTTCAGTTATCAGTATTCAGTTCCATGGATTCAGCATTCATCGTTCAGCATTTATCATTTTTCCTTCATCCTTCCGTCTCCAGCCTCCGGTCTCCAGCCTACAGCCTTATACTTCACGCCTTGTAGCGGTTCAGATCGGGCGCGATTCCCTCGGGAGTTTCGTCGCTGTCGATATCGAACCACTCCGGTTTAAATTCGATTCTCCGCGATTCGCGGGCGGAAATATTCGCCGAATGGACGATCACGGCGTCGCACAAGGCCACGGCCGGATAACAGCGCGGCCGATTTTCAGGCGCCGGATTACGGACGCACCAGGCCCAATGTTCGATTTCTTCTTTATAGCCCAGGTTGGCGTCGGCATCAGCCGCCGACTTGGATGCCGCTAAATCCACGGGACCACTGGCCTGGGTATCCAAGGTTGCGCCCTTGCTGGTGGAAATCGAAATTTTCTCTCCGGCCGCCGGATCGGGAACGATACTCATGGCCCTTTCGCGTTCCAGAAGCAGCGTTCGCTTTGTGCCGAAGACGATTTCGCCGTAACCGCCGAAGCCGTTGCCGTTGACCGCGGCGTATTGCACGCCGATTTTTTTGAGGTTTTTCAGGGGATCTTTTGCTTCGTAGCCCGGGGCCGGAAATTCCAGGATGCAGTAGATATGGTCGTTGGCTTCACGGTCGGGCGGAAACAGCGGCCTTCCGGCCGAGGCCGCAATCGTAAGCGGAATCTGTTTTTTGCCGCCGTGCGCGGCCGCGACATATAGACCGGCCGCGTCGAACTGATGGCCGCCCAACTCGCCCATCAAGCCCGCTCCGGTCCGATCCCACAAACGCCAGCGGATCAACTCTTCGATGGGCGGAGCGTCATATAGAACCTTTCCCGCGGCGTCCTTGATCTGGTGATTTTGATATCCGTACTTTTCGGCCTCGACCATCTTATCGGCGATTTGGGCCTTGAGTTGATCGACTCTTGCCCGCCACACGTCGATATCCCGGCCATCGGCCTTGTCCAGTTCTTTTTGCCAGGTTTTCAGTTTTTTTGTTAGATCTTCGCTCCGTGGATCTTTGGCTTTTACGTCGGGCGGAAGGGGCGGCTGCCAGGTATCGTTGCCCGGCATGTTGCCCCGATGCCACTGCGCGCGAATGTAATGAACCTCGCCCAATAATCCCTGACGGATCGATTCCATGGCATTGGCGTATAAAATGTTGTAGTGCCGCTGATGTCCGACGGCCAACAGCAAATTGGTTTGCTTTGCAGTCCGGGCCATTTCCTTGCACTCGTGGACGCTGTGGCCCATGAGCTTCTCGGTCAGCACGTGCAAGCCGGCCTTCATGGCCGCAACGGCCGCCTCGGCGTGCAGGTGCAAGGGCAAAGCGATGATCACCGCTTCCAAGCCGTCGGCCTTGGCGTTTTCGATCAACTCCTGATAATTGCCGTAGACCTTCACGTGTTTGCGAGCTTCGGTTTCGTTTTTCCACCCGTATCTTGCCATAAGCCCGGGCTTGAATTTCAGGGAGTCGTCGCTGTAATGATCGCCGTAAAAAGCCCGCCGGATGCTATAAGGCCGGACGTCGGCGATCGACTTTACCTCGACGAAGGCGGGATTGACGGCCCCTATGAGCACGCCGCAATGGTCGCCCGTGCCGA
Organism: Thermoguttaceae bacterium; assembly: GCA_050012815.1. Classification (GTDB taxonomy): domain Bacteria; phylum Planctomycetota; class Planctomycetia; order Pirellulales; family Thermoguttaceae; genus JBEKIK01. Next base: position 452 of record JBEKGL010000540.1, on the reverse strand, counting down.
TCACCCCTACCCTGACCGGCGAGCCCAGCGTTTTTTCGTAACCATAATACAAGGCCCCCAAGCCCCCGCCCACAACCACACTCGCGGCTACGGCGCCCTTGAGAAAATCGCGGCGGCTGAAATCGCCGGCGGCCGGTTTCCGGCTTTGCGGGCTGATCTTTCTATTGTCGGGTTTGGGCGTCATATTTTAATTTTCAATTTTCAGTTTTCGGTTTTCAGTTTATCTGCGGCATTTGTGCCGTGTTTTTTTAGCGGCAATTCACCCGGCACAAATGCCGGAGCTAAACGTTAGTGTCTCAACCTTTCTTACAAAACGGTTTCACGATCCAACGATGCACAAAAAAGTCGAGTCCGCCCCAGCGGCCGGCGGCCGTGGTGGCGATTACCAGCAAGGCGACCATCTCGATAAAGTCCTTGTTCACCAACAGAGCATGACCGACGATGGCCGGATC
>JBEKGL010000539.1:0-3121 GCA_050012815.1 Thermoguttaceae bacterium | reverse complement strand
CGTTCAACTCGGTCTTCCTCGATTCCCGACTGATCGCCAAAAAACAAATAATTTCGCTGGTCGGCGAAGTCGGATTCGAGGCCACCTACAAGTTCAAACCCAATTTGATGGGTCGTGCCGCCTACGATTTCATGTGGATAAACGGATTGGCTCTGGCCCCCGAGCAATACCAGTTCACCACCACGCCCATCTCCGCCATCAACACCAACGGCTCCATTTTCTCCCACGGCCTGTCCTTGGCCCTGGAATGGTGCTGGTAAGACGGCGGCAGGCCAAGGATTGCCTCATAATCGCTGCAATTTGAAATTTGCATTTTGCAATTTCCAATTTGCAGTCTCTATGTTTCCACGAATTCCGGCACGACCAATCCGGGCAGCACGCCTGACTGATACCCCATCTCCAGCAGCTTGGTCACGGCCTGCCGCCCAACAGGCCCAAAATCAAGCGTCCATCGGTTGACGTACATTTCCACGAACCGGTCGGCCTTGTCGCGCTCCAATCCGCGACCGAATCCCAGGGCGTAACCCAACGCCTCTTCCCGGTGTTCCAGTCCATACTCGATGCTCTGCCTAAGCAGCCGGTGGACGTCGCGAATGGTTTCTTTTCCCAAGTCCTTGCGAATGGCGTTTGCCCCCAAAGGCAAGGGAAGACCGGTCTTGTCGAACCACCATCGGCCGGTGTCCAAAATCAACTCCAGTCCTTCTTCGCCGTATGTGAGTTGGCCTTCGTGAATCACCAGCCCGGCGTCAATCGGCCGCCCCTCGTACTTTCCGGCCCGAACCGCATCCGGAATGCGATCGAAGGGAACCACCACGTGTGAAAAATCGGCGTTAAGGCACAGCCGCAGTGCAAGATAAGCCGTGGTTAGTTCCCCGGGCACGGCGATCACGGCCCGTTTAAGACTTTCCACGGATCGTTTCCTTCCGGCGACGACGATCGGCCCGTAGCCCTCGCCCATGCTCGCCCCGCACGAACAGAGCAAATAGCGATCGGTCAGATACGCATAAGCGTGGACGCTGACGGCCGTCAATTCCAACTCGGCCGCAAACGCCCGGCGATTGAGCGTTTCGATATCGACCAGTTCGTGCTCGAAGCGATAGCCGCCCGTATCGATGCGGTTTTTCGCCAGGGCGTAGAACATAAAAGCGTCGTCGGCGTCCGGGCTATGCCCCACGCGAATCCGCTGAAGCGGTTCATTCATGAAAATTTATCTCCGAAGAAATATCCAATGTATGCCACTGTTTCGTCAGAAGCAGTGTTGCATTTGCGGTCACACTCCAATTGCCAATATACATGTTATGCTATTTCCATCCTAATTAGGATATTGACACCCATTCTGGGGCTATTATAATTCTTTTTATTTGGATCACAAAGTATATAAACCTCGGTTGTACAAAAAATGGAGGGTATATGTTCCTGACTCTTCTAGGCGTCACATTCGCCATCGCACTAGCCGTCTCTTTTATAGTCTCCAGAATATTCAAGGCGCCGCTTGACGCCATCCTTAGGCGCATCGTATCCGAGGATATTAGCGCCGGTTGGCTCAAATACCTTATGTTTGCCATCTACGTAGTCGGCATCTCGTCTGGAGTGAGAATATACGAACTTGAAAAGTACATCACTCCGGCAAGGTGGGATACACACGACAGAATCATTGAGATTACCGGCGAAAGATGGGTCCTTGAGGTCTATAGGACTATAATTGAAACGTTACAGGGCATTGCATGGGTATTATTGGCTTTCTTTGTCTACGCTCTTCTAGCCTATGTAATCATCAAGGTATTTGAAATCAGGAAGCCCAAAGAAATACGGGATAAAACGCCTTAACGGCCGCCTCAACGCGGACCGCAGACAGTTGCGAAACAAGTCTGTGACCTAAATTCGCCCATCCATTTTGCCGGCTCGGGATAAGTGCCATAGAAGCGTTTGATGTAATGCCTGTGCCAGCGCGACGGGCAATGCGGAACCCAGCCCCAACGCCCCAGCACTTTCGTGCTGATTCGCCGGTTGCTCACGTCGCAAAGTACCGCGTCGCTGTGTTTCAGCCGGGCGATGTAGTCTAGTACGTCCAACGCCTGGGCAAGGCTGCCAAAACTCGCCTCTTGGGCGGAGACTACGTACTTGAGAACCAAAAAATTCGGAAACCGTCGCGGCTGGTTGTAATACAGCCAAAACCGGTCGCCGCGAGCGCGGCGATGAAAACCTCGCCCAAATAAAAAAATCTCCGCGCCGGAAATGATTTTGGGAAACGGCCGTAAAGTAATGCGGCGGAAGCGGCCGCCGGCCGTTTCGATCACCCCGTATGCCCTCCGCCTGAGCATTTCCGCTCCGGCGGCCAGGTCGGTTATTCTTTCAAAAAACCGCATTGTATTAGGGGTGTGACGTTAACACGGAATCCGCATCTTGCTCGACGTTGAACTGGACTGGACCGTTAAGGCTTTCGCCCAACTTGTTCAGCGCCTCGGTTTCGATTTGCCGCACGCGTTCGCGCGTCAGGCCCAGGGTTTCGCCGATTTCCTTTAGCGTGCGCGGCACCTGCCCGTCCAGGCCGAAACGCATCCGCAGCACGGTGGCCTCGCGCTGGTCCATGATTTCCAGTTGCCGCAAGACGTGGATGAGATTGTCGTTTTCCACGAGCGCATCTTCGGGAGTTTGCATCCGCTCGTCCATGATCATCTCGCCTAAAGACCAACCGGCCTCGGCCTGATCGGTCTGCGGCGTGAGGTTGTAAATGCGAATGGCCTTTTTGATGATGGGCAGTTTTTTCCGCGGCAGACCCAACACGCGGGCGATTTCCTCGGGCGTGGGCGTGCGGCCCAGCTCGTCGGCCAACCGCGTGGTGGCCCGGCGCCATTTGGAAAGCAACTCCACCATGTACGCGGGAATGCGGATGGTCTTGGCCGAGTTTATCAACGCACGTTTTATCGATTGCTTGATCCAATAACTGGCGTAAGTCGAAAAGCGGGTGCCGATGGCCGGATCGAAACCCTCCACCGCCCGCAATAATCCCAGGTTGCCTTCTTCTATTAGATCTTGGAGGCTCAGCCCTTTGCCGGTGTATCCCCGGGCGATATTCACCACCAGGCGAAGATTGGCTCGGACCATGCGGTCGCGGGCCTGG
>JBEKGL010000538.1:0-3121 GCA_050012815.1 Thermoguttaceae bacterium | reverse complement strand
TTTTATGCCAGGGCCGTGGGTTATGTTCCGCAAGCCTTGTGCTGGAACCTTCGAGATCATCCCCTGAGTCTGCCCGGGGAAATCAATTTGAAGTTCGAGAAGGGGATTTCCATCGGCGGAACGGTTCAAGACGATTCGGACAAGCCCGTGTCTGGCGCAACTGTGGAAATTTACGCGCCCGCGTTGGTTGACGGCACTGAAGGGGTTTCTACGGTGGAAAAACCTCGCACGGACCGCGAAGGCAAATGGCGCTGCGACGTGGTGCCGAAAAACATCACGAGATGCTCCATTGTGGTGCAACATCCGGATTATCTGAATGCGCAATCCGTTGTTACGGAAGACATGAAGCAATTTAAACATGTTTTGCGACTGGGCCGGGGCGGGAACGTTACGGGCCAGGTCCTCGATCAAAAAGACAAGCCCGTTGAAGGCGCTAGAATATCGTATCCGCTCTACGCGGGCGATATGTTGGAGCCGAAAGCGAAAACCGACGCCGAAGGCCGTTTCGAGCTGAAAAAATGCCGCCTTGGCCCCACCAGCATATTTGTTAGCGCAAAAGGCTTTGCCCCGCAGTATCAAGCCATCGACATCGGCAAGGAGACCAAACCGCTTGAGTTTCGATTGGAGCCGGGCAATACGATACGCGGACGCGTTGTCGATCTGCATGGCAATCCAATCGCAAAGACAAAGGTTTACGCCGAATCCTGGCATAAATTCCGCGTGTTCGACTCGGTCGTCGCCGATCAAGACGGCCGTTTCGTTTGGAACAGCGCGCCGAGCGATGAAGTTGTTTTGGATTTCAATCCGCCCGGAAATTGGACGAGAATAAATCAGCCTTTAACGGCCTCGGAACAAGAGCAGACCATTACTCTATACCCGGAACTGGACATTCGCGGAACCGTTACGGATGAAGCAAGCGGAAAACCGATCGATCAATTCCAGATCATAGTGAGTATTGATTGGGAGCGCGACGGGGGCATGATCAAGGACAAACGGATTCCAGGACAAAAAGGCCTGTATGAGTACAAATCCAAATTTTCTTATCCGGCAACATATATTGGGATCGAAGCCGAGGGTTACAAGCCCGCGCTTTCTCGGAAGTTTCTGCCTATCGAGGGCAAACAACAATATGATTTCAAGTTGAAGAAGATCAAATAAATCATCAGCAATTCTCCATTCGGTAAATCCATCCCGCAATTTCAAATGGGTTGCGAAACCGTAAGTGGTTTCTCGGTTAAAATACATAAAGCGGGTATTGTGTATTCACATCACAACGAGGGGGGTTCCACAGCGGCGGGCTGTTGTGTAACATTTTGCAATCATGCGGCCGCAACTGTCTCATCCTAACTCTAATGCCATTGAATTAGCAGCAACCACAAGTGTGACAACAAGTTATGTAAAGCCGCGACCATTGGTCGCGAATGGGTGACAATAATCGATCATGCGAATTATCCAAGCGCGACCAATGGTCGCGGCTTTACAGTAAAACACGTAACGTCTTTTGGGATATTCGCAATTTGATATAACAATATCATGCCTACGGTGATTATTGACGGCCGGGAAATCGAACTGCCTAGCGGCTCGCGGCTGAATTGCATTCAGGCGGCCAGGCTGGCGGGGATTGAAATTCCACATTATTGCTGGCATCCGGGCTTGTCGGTGGTGGGCAGTTGCCGGATGTGTCTCGTCGAGGTTGGAGCCCGAGACGCGAAAACCGGCAAAATCGCCATGCAGCCAAAACTGGTCCCGGCCTGCAACACCCCGGCGACCGACGGCATGGTGATTGTCACCAATAGCGAAAAAGTCATCCAAGCCAGGGCCATGGTCGAGGAAGGGCTGTTGCTGCGACATCCCATCGACTGCCCGATCTGCGACAAGGCCGGCGAGTGCCTGTTGCAGGATTATCACTTCAAACACGGGCAAAACCAGCGGCGGGCCGATCTTGTGCCCTTTACCAGCCGGCGGCGCGACCTGGGCGATATCGCCCTGTTCGTCGATCGCTGCATTCTATGCACCCGGTGCGTGCGATTCACGACCGAGATCAGCGTGACTAAGGAACTAATGGTCTCCGGGCGTGGCGCTCTTGAGGAAATCGACGTTGTGGAAGGCTTTCCCCTGCATAATAATCTTTCCGGCAACGTGGTCGATCTGTGTCCGGTTGGTGCGCTGGCAGACAAGGATTTTTTGTACAAGCAACGGGTATGGTTCATGCGCCGGCACAAGGGCGTTTGCACCGGCTGCGCAACCGGCTGCTCGATCTGGATCGAGGAAAATCAGGACCATATTTACCGGCTGAAGCCGCGGGAAAATCCTCACGTCAACAAGTGGTGGATGTGCAACGAAGGACGTTACGGGTATGCCCACGTGCACGACCAGCGGCGGCTTGTCCGCCCAATGCGCCGCGAGGGCGACAGTTTCGTCGAGGTTGACTGGACGGGTTTGCCGGGCGAAATCGGCCGGCGGTTCCGCGAGACAGGTCGAGCCGGGGCGATGATCTCGCCTTTCCTGACTGTGGAAGAGGCGTATTTGTTGTGCAAATTCATCCGCTCGGTCGATGAAAAAGCCATTCTCGCTTTGGGGCCGATTCCCACGGCGGGCGAAGACGAGCGTTTTTCCATGGGTTTGAAAGTTTTTGCGGAAAAATGTCCGAACCGCCGGGGCGTGGAGGCCGTGCTGGCACACTTTACCGGAAAAATAATGGGATTTGAAGAATTACTAAAAACCGTGGAACAGGACAATATTCACGGCCTTTGGATTTCCGGCGGATATAAAAATCAGTGGATCGACGAGACCGCCGCCCGGCGTCTGGAGAAGTTGAGATTGCTGGTGGTACAAGACCTGTTTCCTTCACCCTTGACCCGGTCGGCCGATTATCAATTGCCCTGCGGAGCTTATGCCGAACGGGAAGGATCGTACGTGAATCGGTTCGATCGCCTGCAATCGGTTCCGTGGGCCATCCGTCCGCCTGTTGGCGTGCGCGTAGAAGGGAGTTTATATTGGGAACTTTTGGGTAAGGCGGGTTTGTACAACGCCCGGCTGGTGCTGGACGAAATCGCCAGAAAAATCATATATTTTTCCGCGGCCATGGGATCGATTCCCGAGGTGGGAGTCGATTTGAAAG
>JBEKGL010000537.1:0-3128 GCA_050012815.1 Thermoguttaceae bacterium | reverse complement strand
CTCGTCATTTCACTGGTTGTTCTTGTCATCGCATGTCTTTCTTCCAAAAAAACTGAATAAAGGAAGCAGAAATCATTTATGTACGGTTCGATTGATAAGCTACCGGATTCCACTCCCTTTTCGCAACGGCGGGGATTTTTGGCTAAAATTACGGCTTTGCTGGCCGGGGCAGCGGCTTTGGCAACTCCGGCGGCGGTGGGGATTTGGGCGTTTTTCAATCCGCTTAGGCAAAAAGGCCTTTCGGGCGGATTTATTCGGGTTACTAACTTGGCGGCCGTGCCGGAGGACGGCTCGCCGCAAAAATTCCCGATCATCGCCGACCGGACCGACGCCTGGAACTTCTTTCCCAACGAACCGATCGGCGCGGTCTATCTCCGTCGCACGGGCAAGGATCAAGTAGAGGCCCTGCAAGTAGTCTGTCCCCACGCGGGCTGTTCGATTATGGTCGAGGCGGCCAAAGACGGCAATAATTTTTTCTGCCCCTGCCACAGCGCCGGCTTCAATCTGTCGGGAAAACGGCTCGACGCAGCCTCCCCCAGTCCCCGCGACATGGATTCATTGCAAGTCGAAATCCGCGCGAACAACGAAGTTTGGGTAAAGTTCCAAAAATTCATAAGCGGCACGGCGAAAAAAATTGCTCAGAGCTAGTTACATCCATAAAACATTTTATTCACCACGGAGTCACGGAGGACTCGGAGAAACAACATTTGTTATTATTTATTCAGCAGCGGAAATAATTAAAAAGTCGGAATTATCTCGATTTTCATCACGAAAGCGCGAAATTACGAAAGCACGAAAAATAAACAGTAAGGAACTCTGATAAATTTTCTATTATCAAGTGAGATATTTTTGCCCTCACCCTAACCCTCTCCCAAAGGGCGAGGGGAGGTTTTTGTTGAATTTTCTTAATGATTTTTTCGTGATTTCGTAATTTCGCACTTTCGTGATTAGAATGTGAACAATTTTGATTTTGCTCCGTATCCTCCGTGACTCCGTGGTAATTGTCTTTTGTAAAATCGATTAATCTATGAAAACATTTCTTCATTGGCTTAACGACCGGACCGGTTCGGGCGACGCGCTTGGTAAATTGGCCGATACGCCTTTGGCCGGCGGCGCTTGTTGGTGTCGAACAGTGCCGGCCGCAATCATTTTCGCCTTTTGCATCCAGGCCATTACCGGTTTCTTTCTCTGGACATACTACAGCCCCAGCACGCAGACCGCCTGGGAAAGCGTTTATTATCTGCAATACGAAGTCGCCGGCGGGTGGTTTTTAAGGGCGATTCACCATTACGCGGGCCAAACGCTGCTGGCGCTGGCGGGATTGTACCTGCTGCAGTTGATCGTGCGCGGTTGGTATCGGCCGCCGCGGGAAGCGGTTTATTGGACCGCGCTGTTTATGGCCCTGTGCGGGCTGGCTTTGCTCTTGACCGGCGATCTGCTGGCTTGGAGTCAAAACAGTTATGCCGCTACGCAAGTGCGGACCAGGTTCCTCATGCTCCTGCCGGGCGTGGGCGAATCGCTCTACAAAATCGCCGTTGGCGGGCCGGAGTTTGGACACCTTACGCTTACCCGATTCCTGGCCCTGCACATCGGCTTGTTTGCCGGCTGTTTTTTCCTGCTAGCCGTGTTGAATCGGGTTTTTGCCCGGCGTGCGGCCAAGGCAATAGTTGAGCAGTCCTTTGGAGATTCCGCAAAAAGCACTGGCGGAGCCAGTGGCACACGCGCAAACAACACAGGCGGACAAGCCGCCCGTGCCACCCAAGCGACTTATACCGAGCCTTATTGGCCCGGCCAGGCTTGGCGAAATGCCGTAGCGGGTCTATTGGTGCTGGGGGTGGTCGTGATCCTTGCCTTGCGGCACGGCGCATCGGGCGATCGTGCGGGCGTGGCCATCGGTTCGCCGGCCGACATGGATCCGGCGAATTTTTACACCGCCGCCCGGCCGGAATGGGCATTCCGCGGCCTGTACGAATTCTCGCATCTCTTTCCCGGCGAAATGGCCGTTGTGCCGATCTTCATCGTGCCGGGGCTGATCTTGGTTTATCTCATAATCCTGCCGTTCATCGGGCGGACCGGCGTCGGGCATTGTTGCAATATCGCCGCAACCCTGCTTTTGCTCTTGGGCGTTGTATTTCTTTCGTATCGCTCGTTCGCCAAGGACGCCGCCGATCTCCATCAACAAAATGCCCTCGCCCAGGAACAGTGGCAGGCCGAGCGAATTATTCAGCTTGTTCGCGCAAAGGGCATTCCCGCCACCGGGGCTTTGACACTGTTACGCAATGATGATCTGACACAGGCACATAACATCTTTAAACAACAATGCGCTATTTGTCACAATGCCGTGGATCGAAACGGACTGGGTATTAGAGCGATGGAACCTTCCGCTCCGAACTTGCACGGCTTTGCATCCAGAGATTGGATCGCCGGATTGCTCAACCCGAAAACCATTGTAAGTTCCGATTACTATGGCGATACCAAACTGCGAAAAGGCGCCATGCCTAATTTCGTCAAGGAGACTCTCGGTTCGTTGGACGAGGAGGAAAAGAAAAACCTTCGGAAGGTTGTGATTGCATTATCGGCCGAGGCCCAACTGCCGTCGCAGCAAGCGATTGACGCCCGAGACGCGGCGATTATCGAGGAAGGCCGGAAATTGCTTTCCGAAGATTTCAGTTGCACCGACTGCCACAAGTTCCACGACAAAGGCAAGCTAGGCGATGCGCCCGATTTAACCGGTTACGGTTCGGCTCAGTGGACCGCCGCGATGATCGGCAATCCCAAGTCAAAACGGTTCTTTGGCATAAAGAACGATCGCATGATCTCTTATGCCGAAACCGGCGATCCGGCAAAAGACATCCTCGGCGAGCAGTCCATCAGACTTCTAAGCGATTGGCTCCGCGGCCAATGGTTTGAACCGGAAGCGAAAAAGTAACTACAATAAAATAATCAACACGGAGGCACGGAGAACACGGAGTAAATATCCAAATTTTTACATTTTAATCACGAAAACGCGAAATAACGAAATTACGAAAAAGATAACTCTGTTGCGTTTCGTGTTTTCGTCATTTCGGACTTTCGTGATGAAAACAGTGAGCGTTCGGGCTGATTAATTATTTCCGCTGTTCAGTAAA
>JBEKGL010000536.1:0-3131 GCA_050012815.1 Thermoguttaceae bacterium | reverse complement strand
CGAAACCGATTTGTGTGAAGATGTTGATGTCCATGCCCGCCAGCGCCACGCCGATCACGGAGCAGAGGATGCACATGGGCACGACAAAAATCACCCCCAGCGGCAGCGACCAGCTTTCGTACTGTCCGGCGAGCACCAGGAATACAAGCACAACCGCTCCCGAGAAAACAAAGAGCGTGGTGCTTCCGGCGATGATTTGAAGGTAAAAAAGATCGGTCCATTCGTAGGCCATCGACGACGGGAGTTGTTGTCCGGCCAACGCCTCAATTGTCTTAATGGCTTGTCCCGAACTCGTGCCGGGCTTTAAGGCCCCATTAATGGCGGCGGCAGTATACATATTGTATCGATTGATTACGAACGGCCCGCCTTTATCCTGCACGTCGGCGACGGTTCCCAGCGGCACCATTTCACCGTTTTTGTTGCGGACTTGCAGCCGGCCCACATCCTCCGGCTGCATGCGATATGGAACATCGGCCTGGGCGTTTACCTGCCAGGTGCGTCCGAACTGGTTGAAGTCGTTCACGTACAGGCCGCCCAAGTCGATTTGCAGAGTGTCGAAAACGTCGCTCAGCGCCACGCCCATGGTCTTGCACTTGGTGCGGTCTATGTCGACGTATAATTGCGGGGTGTTGGCGCGGAATATGGATAGAAGGCCTCGCAGGCCGGGCTGCTGGTTTCCAAGTTGCACTATATTATCGGTCTGATCCTGTAGCGCTTCCAAGCCGTTGTCGCCGCGGTCTTCAATCATGATTTTGAAACCGCCGGTGGCGCCAAGGCCGCGAACCGGCGGAGCGCCGATTACCAGGAACTGAGCATCCTCGATGCCTTTGTAAAGCTTCTGCTGGAGGGTGGCCATAATTGCGTCGGCGCGCAGCTCGGGCGCGCGCCGCTCGTCGAACGGATCGAGAACCACGAACATCGTGCCCAAGTGCGACCCGTTGGCGCCAAGCACGAACGACATGCCGGAAACTCGGATCGCATGGCCGACGCCTTTAGTGCCGCGGATAATTTTGTCGGCGAGGGCCATCACTTCTTCGGTTCGCTCGAGCGATGCGGAGTCGGGAAGCTGGACTACCAGGAAAAGGAAGCCCTGATCCTGGTTCGGAATAAAACCGGTGGGCATGCGGCCGAAGCTCCAAACGGTCAGGTACAACAATCCGCCATAGACCACCAGCACCAATACGCTAACGCGCAGCAATTTTCCCACCGCGCGGGTATATCCATTAACGGAAAAGGCAAACGCCTTGTTGAACAATTTAAAGAACCAGCCTAAAAGGAAGTTTATGATCCGGGAAAGCGGATCGCGGTGCTCGTGTCGCTCTTTCAGCAAAACCGCGCAAAGAGCGGGGCTGAGCGTTAGCGAGTTCATCGTGGAGAGAATGGTGGAAATGGCGATCGTCAAGGCGAACTGGCGGAAAAAAAGCCCGGTTATTCCCCGGATGAATACGCAGGGAAGGAATACGCAGGACAGTACCAATCCGATGGCGATGACCGGGGCGGAAACTTCGTCCATGGCTTGATGAGCGGCGGCGCGGGGCGATTTCCCTTCCTCGATGTGGCGTTCCGTGGCCTCGACCACCACGATCGCGTCGTCCACGACGATGCCGATCGCCAGCACCAGGCCGAACAGCGAAAGATTGTTGAGCGAAAACCCAAAAACCGCCATGGCGGCAAACGTGCCGATGATGGCCACGGGCACGGCGATCAGAGGAATAATGGCCGAGCGCCAATTTTGCAGAAACACCAGCACCACGAGGGCCACCAATAAAACGGCGTCTCGCAGAGTTTTGAATACTTCGTTGATCGATTCGGAGATATAGGGCGTGGTGTCGTAAGCAATGCGGTAGTCAATCCCTTCTGGAAAACGCTGTGCAAGCTCTTTCATCTTGTCTTTCACCCTTTGGGCGGTCTCCAGGGCGTTTGCGCCGGGCAATTGGAAGACACCTGCGCCGGCCGAAGGCTTGCCGTCGAGGTAACTGTTGACGTCCTGGTTTTTGGCGCCAAGATCGACCCGGCCCACGTCGCGCAAACGGGTAATCTCTCCCTGATCGCCGGACTTGATGATGATGTCGGCGAATTGTTCGGGTTCGATCAAGCGTCCCAGCGTGCTGAGGGTGTATTGGAAATTCACTCCCTTGGCGGCGGGCTGTTGGCCGATCTGCCCGGCCGCCACCTGGACATTCTGCTCGCGCAGAGCGCGGACCACGTCGCCGGCCGTCATGCCCCGCGAGGTAAGCCGGTCCGGATCGAGCCAGATTCTCATGCTGTAATCGCGCTGACCCAGGATAAACACGTCGCCCACGCCGTCCAGACGGGAAAGCTCGTCCACGATCTGGATCATGGTGTAGTTGCTTAGGTAAAGCTGATCGTAACGGCCGTCGGGCGAAAACAAGTTCACGATGAGCATCAAGTCGGGGGATCGCTTCTTGGTGGTAACGCCGATCTGCTTTACCACGTCGGGCAACATGGGTTGTGCCAAGGCGACCCGGTTTTGCACCAGCACCTGGGCCATGTTCAAGTTGGTGCCTACCTTGAAAGTCACGGTCAGGCTATAGGTGCCGTCGTTGCTGCACTGTGACGACATGAACAACATGTCCTCAACTCCGTTGACCTGCTGTTCGATGGGCGCGGCCACGGTATCGGCCACTACTTGTGCGCTTGCGCCGGGATAGATGCAAGAAACGCGGACTGTGGGGGGCGTAATCTCGGGATACTGCGCCACGGGCAGCGTGAACGCCGCCACAAGACCGACCAGCGTGATTATGATCGACGGCACCGAGGAAAGGATGGGGCGATCGATGAAAAAATGTGAAAACATCGCTTGCGGATTCCTAGGTGCTTCATCCAGTTAATTATTGCCAATTAGGCGTCATGCCCGCGCTTGCGCGGGCATAACGAGTGCCATCGTCCCGACGTCAACAATTTCGGGAAATAGGCGCTAGTTTGTCGTCGCTTGACCGGCGCCGGGTTTTTCCAGTTTCGGCGCATTGGCAGGCGATGCCGCCGCGATGCCCTTGTTGTCTGTATGCGGGTTCACGGGCATGCCGGGACGGGCGCGGAGCAAACCGTTGACGATCACGCGGTCGTCCGGCCCGATCCCCGATTCAATCACGCGCATGCCGTCGTGCAAG
>JBEKGL010000535.1:0-3135 GCA_050012815.1 Thermoguttaceae bacterium | reverse complement strand
GCCTGGCTCGTTAAAGGAGACGATGATTAAATGAGTGCGGATATTAGTCCGCGGGTTATGGGCCGGATTCCGGGCCGCGCTTTGTTCATCGCGCGCCGCGGCGGATGTTATATTTCCCGGCGATACGATATTCTTCGCTCCGACGATTGGGGCGCCGCCTGGAAGCTTGACTGCCGCGTGCCCGCCCCGCCCTGGAAAGCGCTGGCGGCACGCTGCGATCTTGCCGCCCGATTATTGCGTTACAATATCAGCGCTTTGCAGGTGCTCGAAGACGGCGCCCGCGTGGCCGTGGCCCGCGACGGACTATATCGGGCCGAGCCCGGCGAAGTGCGGATGAAGCGGGTTTTCACCATTTCCCGCGGCTCCCGCCCTTTGAACCTCGCCGCCGACGGCCAAAGGCTGCTTTTCGGCGAATACGGCACGGGGTTCGAATCCTTGGAAGTCTATATCTATGTATCCGAAGACGGCGGTAAAACATGGCACGTCGGTTATCGTTTCACCCCCGGCGACATCCACCATGTACACAACGTCCTTGTCGATCCCTGGGAAAATCACTATTGGGTCATGGTGGGCGATTTCGAACGGCAGCCGGGAATCGGCGCATTGTCCAAGGATCTGAAAACCGTCGACTGGTTGGCGCGCGGCAATCAAGAATCCCGGGCAGTGGGCGCCATCGTCAAGCCGGATTGTCTCCTTTACGGAACCGATTCCGACCGCAACCGTAATTTTATCATCAGACTCGATAAAAAAACCGGCAAAAAAACGAAATTGCTCGAAATCGAAGGCAGTTCCTTGTACGCCGCGGCCTTCGGACCGATCAATGCCATTTCCACCTGCGTGGAGCGGAATCCGGCTTGTCCTTCCCGGGATTGTTCAATCCATGTGAGCTTTGACGGCGATGCCTGGAACCGCATCCAACCGCATAAAAAGGACCGGTATAGTCTCCAACTCTTTCAATTCGGCGCCTTGATATTGCCCTTTACCTGCAACGATCAGCCCAAGGGCATGTTCAGCGGACAAGCGGTCGAAAGCGCGCATAATCTTGTTACCATGTTGGATTTCAACGCCAAGGAATAATCCCATGCAATTACCCGGAATCCGCGCGATCGTCACCGGAGCGACCGGCGGTATTGGATTGGCTGCCGTAAAGGCCCTTCTTGCCGCCGGCGCAGCCAAGGTGGGAATGTTGGCGCGCAACCGCGAAAAACTCCAAGCCGCCGTCGCCCAACTCCAAGCGGATCAATCGGACCCGCGGATTGTTCCCATGTTGGCCGACGTCCGCGACGCGGAAACCATGGCCGGGCAATTCGCCGACTTCGCGCAACAAGCGGGCGGATTGGACGTTTTGATAAACAACGCCGGCGTACTAATCGACGGGGCTTTGTTGTCCTTCTCCTTCCGCGGCATCAACCGATACTCTCAGGAAGACTGGCAGACCAGCATCGACACCAATTTAAAGGGGTCGTTCCTATGCGCTCAATTGGCCGTGGAGCAGATGTTCCGCAAAAGATGCCAGGGGGTGATTGTTAATATAAGTTCCATTTCCAGGCTGGGGCGCGCCGGGCAGACCGCTTACAGCGCCAGTAAGGGCGGCATCACTTCCATGACGTTCACTCTTGCCCAGGAATTGGCCCCCTACAATATCCGTTGCGTGGCGATCGCGCCGGGATTGGTGCAAACTCCCATGGCCGATAAAATCCCGGAAAACGCCCGTAAAAACATGCTTGCCCACGTGGCCGTCGGCCGCATGGGCCGGCCGGAAGAAATCGCCCACGCCATATTGTTTTGCATCGAAAACGACTATTTCAACGGCCGGGTTTTGGAACTTGACGGCGGAGCGTTCGGTTAATATAATCCTAAATCAACCAAGGAAAAACCAAAGGAAAGAAAAGGTTGCGCCATGGCGATGAGCGAGCGTTTGGCGGATGTATTTCATAAGGCATTTGGTTTTGATATCAATTCCTTTTCACCTAACCTCACTCCCGAAGATGTTCCCAATTGGGACTCCATCGGCCACATGAATCTCGTCATGCACCTTGAGCAGGAATTCAACCAACGCTTTGAAGTGGATGAGATCATGGAGATGAGTTCGCCCGCGAAAATCATGGAAATCCTTGCGGCAAAAGGCCTCGCCGATTGACCCGACAGGATCATAATATTGCCGAAAAAATCCTTTCCGTCGGTCAACCGGATCGGCCCGCGGTCTGTTTCGGCGACAAGGTTCTTACCTATGGCCAAATCCGCGCGGCGGCCTATGGCTGGGCCGGCAGACTTATCGAACATGGTTTTACCCCGGGCGATAGAATTGGTTTACTCGCCGAAAACAGCCCTTTTTTCATCGCAGCCTATCTGGGCGTGATCCGCGCCGGACTATGCGTGGTTCCCTTCCCGGTCGATTGCGGCGAAAAAACCCTGGAGCGAATGGCCCTTGCCACCGGCATGAAGCAAATGTTAATTTCCGCCCGCTTCCGGCCCGGCGTGGAACCGGTTGCCCGACGCTTGGATATCAAACTGGAAGATGAATCGTCAGTCTCGCTCAATTCATCCGCTGCGCCCGCCATGCCGGATAAACAAATGCTGTTTCCCTCGATCGATCCGTGTTGCGATCTTGCCGCCCTCATGCTCACCTCCGGATCGACCGGCGAGTCCAAGGGCGTGATGGTCACTCATCGCAACATTGAATGCAACACCCGCGACATTATTCAATACATGGGACTCGGCCCCGGGGAGCGTACGATGACGGTGCTTCCTTTTTACTATTGCTACGGCACGTCGCTCATACACACGCATCTTATGGCCGGCGGATCGCTGGTGCTGAACAACCGCTTCATGTTTCCCGAAAAAGTGCTGGACGAAATGGCCGAGAAAAATTGCACGGGCTTTGCCGGCGTTCCTTCGACCTACCAAATCCTGCTCCGCCGCACGCATTTTGCACGTCGAAAGTTTCCCGCCCTGCGCTGGCTTCAGCAAGCCGGGGGTAAATTACCCAATCCGTTTATTCAAGAAATCCGTTGCGCATTTCCCCAGGTTCGGCTATACGTCATGTACGGCCAGACCGAGGCCACTGCCCGGCTAAGTTACCTGCCGCCGGAACTATT
The DNA here is from genome assembly GCA_050012815.1 of Thermoguttaceae bacterium. GTDB lineage: Bacteria > Planctomycetota > Planctomycetia > Pirellulales > Thermoguttaceae > JBEKIK01. The sequence goes on along the minus strand of JBEKGL010000535.1, from coordinate 37 downwards.
GGACGATAAGCTCGGCTCCATCGGCAGGGGACTGCCC
>JBEKGL010000534.1:0-3135 GCA_050012815.1 Thermoguttaceae bacterium | reverse complement strand
ATCATGCAGGTTCACTATCGCAAGGGTTCGCTTTTAGAGTACAATGGCGTATATTTGGCTGAAGGTCCCTGGCCGGGCAAGGCGTACTTTGACGCCCGGCGCCGGGCACGCTCCCGCGGCGCCTCGACTTACATGGACTACGGATTTACCCAGCCGAAGGTCGTCAGCCGCGGGCCGTACGAACAACATGCCGACGGCTCGACCGGATTTTCCGGCGAGGCCGCCCAAAACGAGCAAGACTCCAAGCCGGGCAATACGCCCCGGCCCGAACTGGTGCCCACGCCTGAACCGCAACCGGTCGACCCCGGTTATCAACCGGCCCAGCCGACTCCGGCCATGCCTGAAGAACCAAAGCTTCTGCCCGAGGCCGGGACCGGGGCGGCGGCGGGCAAGACGCAGGTGAAAAAATCAACCACCATAAAAGTAACGCCGGATGCCGCGATTGCCGCCTCCGGCTGGAAAAGCGCGACTAAGCCGGCGGTCCAACAGGCCGGGTACCAGGAAGTTTTTGTCGAGCCTGCGGGTAATTCCGCCCAAAACAGCGATTCCAATAGTTCACGTATTAAATGGCCGGAAACTGCGAGTCCCTCGGCTTATGAATCTAGCACGTATCCACCGACTGCTGAATCTAATCAGTCTGCTTCAGGCTGGAAAAGGATATCACATTGAGGGATTGGCGCAGGAATGCGGAGTCAGCCGGCGGACGATCTTTCGTGATATAGACCTGTTGCGCTCCTCGGGCGTGCCGCTGCGTTACGATGAGGATCAGCAGCAGTACCACATAGCGGGCAACAATTACCTGCCGCCCACGAATTTCACCCCTGAAGAAGCCTTGGCCCTTATCGTGCTCTGTCACGAAATGGGCGACCGCGCCGGACTGCCTTTTCTCAATCCCGCCCGCGCCGCGGCCGTCAAACTGGAAAGCGCCCTGCCCGGCCGGCTCCGCGATCAACTCCGCGAAGTGATCGGCGCCCTGCGCATTCAGCCCGTGCCCAAGAATCCCTTGGAGGGCAAACGCCCCGTATATGATCAACTGATCGAGGCCATCACCAAGCGGCGCAGCGTGCGCCTGCGATACCGCAGCCTGAACGAAGGCGAGGAAATTCGCACCAAGATCAACCCTTACCAATTGTTTTTCAGCCGCCGGAGCTGGTACGTGGCTGGCCGCTCGTCGCTGCACAGGGCCACGCGCACCTTCAACCTCGGCCGGATCGCCGAAATCGAACTCTTGGACGACCGCTACCAGATTCCGCGCGGATTTTCCATCGAGCGGTTCTTGCGCAACGCCTGGCATCTGATTCCCGAACCCGGTCCGGATTGGGACGTGACGGTCCGTTTCAGCAAAATGGTCGCACAAAACGTGGCCGAAGTCACATGGCATAAAACACAACAATTGACCTTCAATAAAGACGGCACGCTCGATTACCGCGTTACCGTTTCCGGTTTGAACGAAATATCCTGGTGGATCCTGGGATACGGCGATCAGGCCGAAGTGCTCAAACCGCCCGAACTGCGCCGATTGATCGCCCAGCGCGTCGATAAGATGGCGACGATGTATGAGGAGAGGGATTAGGGATTAGGGATTAGGGATTAGGGATTAGGGATTTGAGTACAAAACCGCTTGCGGTTTCGCGATTAACACTTACAACTTAACTAGTTCCCACGCTCCGGCGTGGGAACAATAAATCACCGCGACCAATGGTCGCGGCTTTACAGCGGAAGGTTTAAGATGCCCGGACTATTTTTTTCCATCGATGGCGGCGACGGGGTCGGCAAATCGACGCAAACCGAAATGTTTTGTCAATGGTTGCGCGGGCAAGGCCGGGACGTGGTCGCCTGCCGCGATCCGGGCAGCACGCAACTGGGCGATGCTGTGCGGGAAATACTGCTCAATCGGCACGATCTGGCAATCCACCGCCGCAGCGAAATGCTCCTTTATATGGCTGCCCGGGCGCAACTGGTCGAGGAAATTATTCGCCCCGCGCTCAGTCAGGGTAAGATCGTGCTGAGCGATCGTTTTCTACTGGCCAATGTGGTTTACCAAGGCTACGGCGGCGGGCTGGACGTGGAAACGCTTTGGCAGGTCGGCCAGGTATCCACCGGCGGATTGACGCCCGATTTGACCATTGTCCTCGACCTGCCCGCAAAAGCGGCCGCCGGTCGCATCAATCGGCAACTCGACCGCATGGAACTGCAAGGCGCCTCCTTCCACGCCCGGGTCCGCGAAGGTTTTTTGACCGAAGCCGGCCGGCGGCCCGGGATCGTGGTGGTCGATGCCGCTTTATCAATCGACGAAGTGCAAACCGCCATCCGCCAAGCCGCCGCAAAATTGGTAGAGAGTGGTTAGCAGTTTAAACAAAGATGGAAAATATGATTATTTTCACAGATTTCGTTTAGCCGCGACCCGGAGGGGGAGCGTGCAGAGAGTACCCATGATCCTCGGTTATCATCTCATTATTACCACCTATGGTTTTTGGCTGCCGAACGATCCTCGAGGATCGTGGTCCGATTTTGTCGGAGCATGGGAATTATTACGATTCGGACGGGCCTCCAAAACCAATAGTAGACAATCTTTGGCTTCAATACAGCATGACACGCACATCCGCTTGGCCGCGAAGAAAGCATTGAAATATCCGGAAGTACACTTTACAGGCATTCAGGCACGGACGATTGGCGATGGATTCGCGGACTTTGTCAAACGAAACGGATTGAGAATATGGGCATGTTTGATCCTGCCTGAACATGCACACATAGTTGTTGCCCGGCATCGATATAAAGTCGAACAAATCGCAAATCTATTGAAAGGTGCCGCCACAAAAGCCTTGATTGAAGAAAAAATGCATCCTTTTGAAAATAATCCGATCAAGAAAAGCCGATTGCCAAAAACTTGGGCGCAAGGACAGTGGAAAGTGTTTTTGGATAGCAAAAAGGATATTTTTAGGGCCATACTTTACGTCGAGGATAATCCGTTAAAAGAGGATAAGCCAAGACAGCATTGGAGTTTTGTGACAAATTATGAATAATTATACCGCAAAGCGCTCCCCTTCGGGTCGCGGCTAAACGATAAACAAACACCCCTTTAGTCCGGTCGCTTGCGTGGGCTTGGAATGGTAACACATATTATGCCTCGTTACG
>JBEKGL010000533.1:0-3146 GCA_050012815.1 Thermoguttaceae bacterium | reverse complement strand
AATTAGCGAGGAGTCGCGGCGTCAGGAGCGGAAGTCCATCGACGATTGGTACACCCAAATGAGCGAGGTAACATTGCTGGAAGAGCCTGGAATGCAGCGAATCCGCAAAATGCTTTTGCAGCGTTCACGGGATTATTACGAAAAGTTCCTGATTAAAAACAGCGGGGATGAAACTATTCGCGACGAACTGGCCCAGGCCCATTTTCGCGTGGGATGGATAACCGAGGAGATCGAGTCACCGGCAAAAGCCATGTCTTCATACGAGATCGCCCGGGATATGCAAAAACAATTGCTCCAATCCGATCAAGATAATATCGAGCGGCTTAAAGCCCTGGGCGATACATGCAACGCGATGGGCAGGGCATTGCAATTGCAACAGCAATTCGACCGTGCTATGGAGGCATACCAGAAGGCAATCGAGGTCCGCGGCCGGTGGGCAGCGCTCGTCCCGGAAGAACGGGAATCGCACCGCATGTTGGCCAACACGTACATGAACATCGGTTTGCTGGAAATGGAGCGCGGCAATTATGATGAAACCCGGCGTCGCTTTGAGCAGGCGCAGTCGATCCGCTTGCAATCGCCCGGCAGCGGCAGCGATCCCAAGTTGCGCCGCGATCTTGCCAAAGGGTATTATAATCTGGCAAAACTGGCCATGGCAGAACGCTTACGGGCCGATAACGATCCCGATCTTGCCCGACAATGGAACAATCATGGCCGGCAATGGTGCGAGAAAGCGGCGGATCTTTTTAAAGCCTTAGCGGAAAGCAATCGGGCTGACCTGGATATGCGCTATCTGTGGGCCCTCTGTTATTTTATGGAAGCCGAGTTGGTCAACGCAGGGGTAATATACGGCTTGGAACCAGAAGAGAACCTCAAGAAAGCGCTTGAGGAGACGCTGGCCTTGTACCAACAGTCTCGCGACATTTTAGAACCTTTGGCCCAGAAAAATCCTGACGTCACCGAGTACCAGTTGGCCCTGGCGGAACTGTATATTCGCATCGCCGAAATCCAGTATGAACAAAAAAACCTCCCCACGGCAATGGCGTCGATCGACCAGGCAGAGGAGATCTTGACGCAATTGACGACGGATTGCGGAGACACGGCCCGCTACTGGAAAGATTTTACGGGGACATGGTCCTTCATCGGAAAGCACCACACCGATCCGCTTCGCCGCCGCAAGGCTCTGGAAACCCTCGAAACTTGGCAACAATATCTGGAAAAAGTGGCTGCCGAGTCGCCAGGCGCGGCGGGTGTCCAAGAGCCTCTCCAATTAACGCGAGAGACTATTGAAATCATCAAGAAGTCGGACACGGACACGGAAAAACCGCCGCCATAGCCGGCGTTTATTGAATATCAGATAATAAATGTCGCATGTGGAACAGGTTGTCGTATGGAATATATAAAAACTCCGGGTACAAGTGCCCGGGCTAAACCTTTAATGCGACATTCGTTACCTGAGAGAATCGATAAAAGCATCGGTATCAGCCGTTGTTCCGCCGGCGCATGAGCGCGGATCGGCAATGGGGCAGCAGTTCAAGGTAGATCAACTCCTGTTCCAATTCATCCAGAGTCGGATTGTCCAATGATTGGGCAATCTCATCGAGCAGCAGATCGGCAAACTGCGCCTTTGCCCGTTGCAGCGTCTTGCGAATTCCCGTATCGGTGAAAGGATGCTCGGGTTGAAGCTGCTCGTTTAAGCGGTCCGCCATTTCGGCCGAAGTAGCATCGGCGTTCTCGGCGCGGAACTGCAAAACGCTATAATAGGGCTGGCCGCCCTGGCGTTGGGCCTTTTCCAGCAGTTCCCAAGCCCGAGCGAGAAGTTCTTCCCGCCAACTGTGAATGAACTGCTCGTCGGCCGCGGCCGGATCGCATGGCGGCGCGGCAGGCTCGTCAAAGGTCTTGCCCAGCGAAGTCGGCCGGTTCCGCTGCCGATTCCGGTAGTCGGTGACCAGATGGATGAGGGTGGTTTTCAAGTAATCACGGAACCGTCCCCGCTGGGGATCGGCCCGGCGAAACGCCCCCTGGACTACCCGCAGGGCAAAATCCTGGAACACTTCATCGGCCGCGTCCGGATCCCTGAGCGCGCCCAGCAGGTAACGATAGATCGCCCTTTGATACCGCTGGATCAAGGCCCACTGCGCGTCCGCCGCGCCAAAACCCGATTCACGGTGCGCCTTGCCCAATATCGTCCAGATGGTGGAAATGCGGGACAAGCGGGAATTGAGTGAATTCTCGTCCACGGACAACTCACGATGCGGGTCAAATTACCCGGGCGTCCGAGACATGCTGAACGCCCCGTCAAACAATAGGTTTGAAGATACCGCGGGAATAGGTCCGAGTCAATAGTTTGGGCGCCTCTAAGAACGGCCGGTACGCTTTCCCGCTTCGAATGAAGATGCTCAACATCGGGCGGATGCGGGGGGTACCGGAACAAAACATATCAAGTACAATAATTATTGTGGAATCTTCCGGTAAACGGCCACATAGGGGGGTGCCAAAATGGGACGCACGGACTCAATCGATTGGCTTGTCCAGGCAGCCGAAGAATTTAACCGCCGCGAGAATCGCACGGATGGAGGCGTCGTGGCTGCGTGTCTTGCCAATGGACTGACCATCCTTCGGGAAGCTCTGTATCTCCGCGTGTATGAGGACGTGGAAAAGAACGTGGGAAAAGATTCGATGCTTGCGCCCGTTTCGGAAAGCAAGGCCGAGCAGCAGTCGATCGAGGAAATCGAGGTTTATCAGGCCGCCGAGTCCGCGGTAATTGCAATACGCGCCGGCTACGTCGACCAGGCCGAAGATTGGTATTTGCCATGGCTGATCCGGTTCCGATTGGGAGAACGCGGACAAAATGCGGAAATCGCGGAGCGATGCAAACATTATTTATCAAATGGTCCGGATGACCGCCGCCTTGCGTTCATGGACGCATTGGCCCGAGTTCTGCCGGAGTCGCGGGAGGCGCCCTTGGTCTTGTTTCGTCTGGCGCCGTATTCGGTGCAGATTGTCACTGCGCGCGCCTTCGGCGACCGCGGCGCCGCCTCCAGGCTAAGGAGCGAGCAAACCGCCATTTTGCCGGCCATCACTGATTGCCGGCAGTGCCGCGGGCAGGTTCTGGAATGCGCGGAACAATGCCGCGCATGCGGTAA
>JBEKGL010000532.1:0-3151 GCA_050012815.1 Thermoguttaceae bacterium | reverse complement strand
CCAGTCTGGGACCGCTTATGAATGGATCGACACAGCCGTATCCGGCCACGAAACGCGTTACGCCCGTTGTTTTTGCCGCGGCCAGACCATAGGCGTTGGCGGCGGACGTCCAGGCGTGGATCACCTTGGGCCGCAGCCGATCGACAAGGCGTTTTAGTTCCCAAAAGGTTTTGGGGTCGTATTTCCATCGCTTTGAAATAACAGTGACTGGGACGCCGATGGAAGAAAGCTCTGTCGAGACGCCAGTGGCACACGGCGGGACGCTAGTGGCACACGACACGGCCATGCCGTCCAGCACGCAAATGTGGAGATCGAATTGATCTCCGGGCAGTCCTTGCGCCAGCAGGCGGAGTTGTTTTCCCGCTCCCGTATTATGTATACCGGAAATGATGTGAAGGATGCGCGGTTTCATTTATTATTTTTCATATCCGACGGCTCGATGACGGCGATGTAGCTTAAGTTGCGATATAAGTTGAGGTAGTCCAGGCCGTAGCCCACCACGAACTCGTTGGGAATGTCAAAGCCGATAAAATCGGGCTCCAAATCGAGTTTGCATTGACCTATTTTGCGCAGCAGGACCGCGGTGCGAATGCTGCTCGGACCGAGTTCGTCGATTTGAGGAATAAGTTCCCAGAGCGTGTGGCCGGTATCGAAAATATCGTCGATCAAAAGCACGTCGCGCCCCTGTATGTTGTTCGAGAGTAAATCGGTATTGATCACCAGCGGACCTGGCCGCGTGCCGTTGTGGTAACTGCGGGCTTGGACCAATTCCACGCGCAAGGGAGTTTTCAACAATCGGATCAAATCGGCCAATAAAACCACGCTGCCGATCATCACACCCACGATTGTCAATGGTTTTCCCTGAAAATGTGCATCGATCTTTTCGGCCAGTTGTCTGATGCCCTGTTTGAGTTGGTCTTCGGTTAGTAGGGTTTTCATGGGGGAATCCTATATGCTAATTGGAAAATACTCCCGACACGAGTGCCGGGGCTAAACGGATTGTTTTCGCGGCCGGGTATTCTAATCGATATTGTCTGAAAATCCCATATTGAATCTATATAAGGCCGCGGCGGCGGACCGACCGAGCAGGGTCCACCGTCCGCTGTGCCGCAAGTAGCCGTCAAAGGGTCCGCCGGCTTCGACCAGGGCGTAGCCGAATTTGTACCGGCCTTGCCAAAGGTCGATCTGTTGGGGATCGACCCGGCGGGCCGAATCGTAGGCAAGCAGAAATTCGCCGCCGTAAAGGGGGCAGCGGTCGTCGACAAAAATTCTCAACTTGGGCGCATGGAAGATCAAAAAACCGCCGAATCGAAGGTCATTGAAGATCCGCCCAGCCGACACGGAGGCTTTTTCGTTTATTTTTTGCAGTTCAGGAAGCAATTCCACCGGCCAATCGGCGGGGTCGAACCGGACCCAACCGCTGCCCAAAACGGGCATGGGAATTTTGGATGATTGAATAAATAATACTATGCAGACTAGGCTTAGCGGTAAAAGCAGCTTCTTGAAAAAGACAACTATATTGCCAGGTGTAGCGGCATCATGCCCAGGGCAAGTGTGGGCATGGCACCCCTTGTAGTTGGCTGGAGTTTCGCTGGGAATTGAAAACCACCCGCGGCGCTTAAGCCAGTTTGCCAGGCGCGAATGTGGAAGCATATCGGGCAGGGCCACGGCGGCCGTGATGGCAAAAAGTGGGGCGTTGCGCACCCGTAGCGCCAACGCAAAAAATACCAGGGGCATTAGCCAGGTTATTCGCGGTCGTTGCGGCAACACGCTGAGCAGGACGATTGCATATATCGCGCCCAAACTCAAAGTCGCCCAGCCTACCGGGGCGGCGAGATCCAACGGGCCGTGTTCTTGAATCAGCTTTGACAAAGGCATGGATAGAGTTTCAAACCATTCTCGAATTAGATTCACGCCATATGGATTTATTAAAAGGCTTAGCAGCAGAACCGATATGAGAAGGAACACTTCCAGGACTTGGCGAAAGCTGTTAATCGGCGATTCTTTGCCTGCCGCCCAAAGCAGAAACCAGCCCAAGGCACAGAGTCCGACACATCCCACGCCGCATAGCACGCCGCCGTGCACGTTCGCCCAAAGGATAAATAGCGGCGCCAGCAGCCAACATCGATGCAAGGATTTTCGGCCGGCCTCCACGTCCACAAGCAGGCTGAAGGCGATACTCAGCCCGGCCAGGGTCAATACCAACGGCCGGACGTGAAACTGATGCGAACTGGCCAGGAACGTCAAGGCGAGTATCGTTCCGGCCAAAAGCCAGTGGACGCCGGCGCGCAACAATCGAGTAGTAATAAAAGCGTATATGCTGGCCAGAATAGCCGCGGTGACCGTCAGCAATCCGTCCCAGCCGGCCATGCGATGTATGCCCGCCATGGCGATTTCGGCAAGCCATTGATCGGTAATCCAGGATCGGCCGTTGCGGGTGAAGGTGTAAATATCCGTTTGAGGAAGCCGTCGTGAGGAAAGAATGTTTTCGCCCACGGCCACGTGCCAGAACGTGCCCGGATCGCGGAACATGGCGCTGCGCCCGGCAAGCATGAGGAACAGCCATAGGACGAAAAACAGGCAAAACGAGGAACGCAGAAAGCGGAACAGGACCAGATTTGGAGCAGTATTAAACGGCATATCGCGAAACCGCAAGCGGTTTAAGGCGTGTTTAGTTTTTTCCCGAGTTGATTTCCAGGGACCGGGCGTCGATGATCCTTATGCCATCGGTTTCGAGATTATATTCGAATTTCCTAAAAGAAGTTTTTTCCAAGGGCGCTCCGGGTTGTTTTTGTCTATACAATTCGGCTAGCGCACGGCCGTCGCCTTCGAGGATTAGCAGATTTTTAGCCTGGGAATAGGTCATCCGTTGCGCCCGGGCGGTTAAAACGCCGTCGCCGCCTTCCGCCACGGCGTTTTCAAAGGCTTCGGCTTCGATGGTTTGGTCTTTACCCGCGGGCAAAGGCATCTGGTTCACTTTCAGATAATTGCAGTGCAGCGCGATGCCTTTAGGCCCCAGTTTATCCTGTTTTTCGGGGTCGATCATAGCCGACCAATCGAACACGGGCGCATAAGCCGCGCTGATTTGTTTTTCGAAGATTACATTACCCTGATTGACATTGCCCGTAATCAAACCCTGAAAACTGCCCTT
>JBEKGL010000531.1:0-3500 GCA_050012815.1 Thermoguttaceae bacterium | reverse complement strand
TTCTCGCTGCTCCGGGGCGAGCTGGTCGAGGCTCGCGTGAATTTCCTGGGCGTCTTCCTGGCGGAACTCGTTGTCTTGCGACGGCTCCTCGACGAAATCCGAAACATCCAGCAAACGCTCCGGCGGGCGCGAGCGCCACTGGACCGATGCCTTGTCTCTGGCAATGCGGTAGAGCCACGCCGCCAGCGCGGCCGGATCGGCCAGTCGCGGCAGCGCCCGGAACACGGCCAGCCAGACCTCTTGGAGCACGTCGTCCGCGTGGTCCGCGCGCGGCAGAATGCGGCGAAGATAGTATCGGAGACGTGGATGGTAGCGCGCGACCAGTTCTTCAAACGCATCTTCATCGCCAGCCTGACAGCGTAGGACCAAAAGCTGCTCATGTAGTTGTTCGGCTGCATCGGTCATCAAGCGATCTGAACCTAGAAAACCTGGCACTGCCCGTATATCAGGTTGCGCGCCGCGGGCAAGAAGTTCAATTATAGATCAAGCGAACAGAATACCATACCAGATGCCAGTAGGACAAGAAGACACGATTGATTGCCGCCGAGGCCAACCGCTAGGATGTGTTGCCGCAGAAAGGATCGCCCGCACTCACGAGGTGACAATAGCGGGCGAAGAATAAAGGGGGCGAGAATCTTTTTTATTGATTATTCGTATTGCAGCGCGATCATCAGGTTCAACCGTGCGGCTCGTTCGGCGGGAATCCACGCGGCGACTAGGATGATCGTCATGCCGACGGCAAAACATGCCAAGACCAGCACCGGGTGCATGGCGAAATCGGCGGCGTGTCCGAACAGGGGAATTGAACTGAGGTTGATCGTATACGATCCGATTATGCCCCCCAGCGATCCGGTCAACAACCCGATTACTCCGATGATGGCGGCCTGGGCGAGGATTGTCTTGCGGACCTGGCGGCGAGTCATGGCCACCACGCGCAAGAGGGCCAATTCGCGGGTTTGTTCCAGCACGTTCATGGTAAGCGTATTGGCCATGCCCAGTGCGCCCATGATAAATCCCAGGCCCATCAGGCCCCAGAGGCTGCCGATTACGCCGTCCAGCTTGGCGTTGAGTTTTTTCCGCAGGTCGGTGAATGAATGTAATATCAGCCCCTGTTCGTTGCATAGTTTTTTCATTTCCGCTTCGACCGATTTAAATTTATTCGGCTCGGCTAAGACGATAAAGGTGTCGACCCCTTCGACGCCCATCATTTCCTTGGCCCGTTGGCCTCCCATGTAAGCAACCCAGCCGCCGTTCAAGTAAACCGTGGCTATGCCCGTAATGCGGACTTTTTTCGGCCCTTTTGGCCCAGTCAATTCGATTTCGTCACCCACCTTCTTATTCATGCGATTGGCCAGCACGGTGCCTATGACCACCTCGCCTTGCGAGAGGCCGCGGCGGACCTCGTCTATCGCTCCTTCTTTCAAGACCAAGGGCAGATTGTCCTTGTCGGTAAATTCCCTGATGCATAACTGGATCGACTGATCGCCGACACTGACGGTGGTGAAGCTGAGGCTATCGACGTTTTTAACTCCGTCGATCCAGCGGATGTCGTCGCACATCGACTCGGGTATTTGCACCGGCGAACTCCTCGCCATCTCGGACGAAGTCGCCCGGACAAAAAAATCGCCGTTCATGGTTTTGTCGAACCAGGTGCGGACTTCGTTTACGTTGTTCACCAGCGTGATGCCCAGACTAACGGCCATGCTGACGGCAATGTACAAAATGCCGATGGTCAAGGTCGCCCTGGCCCGGCGGCGAAGTATTTGCCGGCTGGCCAATTGCCCTTCGACCTTTAACAAGGGATACAGCACCGCGGCCGTGCCTTTCGACATGCCTTTAAGCACGATGGGCACGAGCATTACAAAGGCCGCCGTGAAAAACACGCCAAAAATAGGCAACAGCGCCAAGGGCAAAAAGCCCATAATGCTGCCCGCCAAAAGCGATCCGGTCACAGTGAATACCGCTATCGCCAAAATGACGAATGAGAAGGGGATTTGCCGGTCGTGCTCCGTGACTATCGGGCGCATTCCTTCCAGGGGCGTGATTTTGCCGGCTAAATAGGCGGGAACGATCACGCCGAACAGCGAAATCATCGGTCCCAACACTGCCGCCAATATAAACGGGCCCGGCGTTATCGAAAGCGGCGGAATCGAGTTGGAATATACTTTCATCATGCCCGCCGTCAGTAGATTGGCCCCTATGACTCCCAGCACACACCCCAGGACCGTGCCGGTCACGCCCATCGCAAAACCTTCCAAGATCAACATGCGCATGATTTGTTTTCGCGTCGTGCCGATTGCCCGCAGGATGGAAAGTTGCCGCCTCCGTTCGCCCACGTTCATGAGGAAGGTGTTGAAGATCATGAAAATAGCCAGCACGATGTTCAACCAGAAGGCAAAAGCCAGGCCCTGCTCGGCGTTTTTCAGGGTGTCCTGCGACATCTGCATGCGGGACGAGGGCGTACGAATTTGCAATCCGGGAGGCAATACCGCGGCCAGATCGGCCTGCACTTTATTTTCAACCACTCCGCCTTCCAGTATGATGCTCGCCCGGTTGATGCCGCCGGTTTTGGAATAATAATACTGGGCCGTGCCAAGCGGCAAAAAGACGATGCCGCCTTGATTGAAATTCGACGTTCCACGAGGCGCAAGCAGCCCGATAACCTTAAAAGAATCCACAATGCGGTCGCGGAAAACGTCGTGGGTTAAATATATTTCGTCGCCGACATGTACGCCCAAGGCCTCGGCGAACCCCACTTCCATCATGGCGACGTCTTCTTCGCTTTCTTCCTTGGGGAAACCATCGCCCTGTTTTAATTCGTAATCCTGGTATAATTCATTCCGTCTCGGATCAACACCCATCACCATTATTGACGGACGTTGCTTATTAAATGTCAGCCGCGTGGGGTATTTTTGCACCAGCGGGATGACCGTCTTGACGCCGGCGACCTGTTTCAGGGTTTTGATGATTCGGGTGTCGAAAAATCGTTCCTGATCGGCTACAACCTCGAACGCCGCCCGGCCGGCCACGCTCTCGTAGTCCTTGTACGCCTGGTGCGTGGTGTTTTTCGATACGGTAACCGCCACTACCGCGGCCACGCTGATGACGATGCTCAAAAGCGTCAACGTCGCCCGGCCCGGCCGGCTCTTGATCTCGCGGATCGTGAATTTCCAGAGGACCATTTTTTATACCAATTTACAATTCAAATCCGCGCTCCACCGTGTGTTTACCCTACGGAAAAACACGCTACGTTTTTGACTCCGACCGCGTAGGTTTGAATTAGAATCCGTATTACATCGATCTTTTAAACAGGCAATTTCGGGCAGGGGATTTAGGCGGCAAGGTTTTGGCGTCCTTAAGCGGCAGCACTTCCTTGATATCGGGGATTTCCTTGTGCACCAGACCGTCTTTTTCGACCAAACCGTCGCGCAACCGGATCAAACGGTCGGCCTGCTTGGCCACCTCGCTGTCGTGAGTGACCATCACGATGGTTTGTTTGT
>JBEKGL010000530.1:0-3180 GCA_050012815.1 Thermoguttaceae bacterium | reverse complement strand
CGAGGGGAAGATGCCGAGCTGCTCGATATACCAGCGGTAGAGGGGCTGGTGGTCGGCGAATTCGAGAGTACACATGGAGTGGGTGACGCGCTCAAGCGAATCGGACTGGCCGTGGGCGTAGTCGTACATGGGGTAGATGCACCACTGATCGCCGGTGCGCTGATGGGTGGCGTGGAGGATGCGGTACATGACCGGGTCGCGCATGTTGAGGTTGGGCGAGGCCATGTCGATTTTCGCCCGAAGCGTGCGCGAACCGTCGGGAAATTCGCCTGCCTTCATACGCTCGAACAAATCGAGATTTTCTTCCACCGACCGGTTGCGATACGGGCTGTTTTTGCCCGGCGTGGTCAAGGTGCCGCGAGTCTCGCGCATTTGCTCGGCATTCAGATCGCATACGTATGCCTTGCCGGCCTTGATAAGCTGGACGGCCCACTCGTAAAGCTGATCGAAATAATCCGAGGCGTAAAACAGGCGGTCTTCCCAATCAAAACCCAGCCAGCGGACGTCCTCCATGATCGAATCGACATACTCGACGTCCTCCTTGCACGGATTCGTGTCGTCGAAGCGCAAATTGCACTTGCCGCCGTAATCCTGGGCAATGCCGAAGTTCAGGCAGATTGACTTGGCGTGCCCGATGTGCAGATATCCGTTCGGCTCCGGCGGAAACCGCGTATGCACCCGCCCGCCGTATTTGCCGGTGCGTAGGTCTTCGTTAATGATTTCGCGGATAAAGTCTGTGGCGGCGGGGATATTATTTGCACTCATTTTTTTACCATTAATCATTTAATAGAATTTTCGTTATTATTTAGCGTATTGCAGTATACAAACAAAAATAATTGAAACAAAAATCATTTCCATCATGAAAGTGCGAAAGAACGAAAACACGAAATAAAAACCTTCCAGTCTTTTTCGTTTTTTCGTGATAAATAATAGTTGTTCCATGAAGTTCGCTGCAAACGGCTAAAGCGATATGAGTTTTACAAAATGTATTTTTGAAAATCATCCAAGTGAGAGTCATCATCTTCAACTATAGTCAATTTGCCGATTGCCGAACCTGGCTTGCGAGGTTGCTTAGCCCGTGGCGGTTCCGCAATCAAAAGAGCAATAGGTCGATCCTGATCAGTAATAATTAGTTCCTCACCGGGCTTTAACTTGGATACCCAAATTGCCAAATGAGTTTGGGCATCTTCAATGGTTGTTGTGGGCATCAGGGTTTCTCCAAACAATGTGAAACCATGTTTGCTATATTTTATTGGTTTGTGTTTTAACGCCTATACCAGAACAAAATTTTACTGGATTACCATAACGGGAAAAAGCCCTCACCCTAGCCCTCTCCCGGAGGGGGAAGGGACTTTTCCTCATTGCTGTTCTAGAGTGCGGTCGATTCGCCTTAGGCAGGATGTTTTGCCGAGGATTGCCAAGATGTCGAACATGCCCAGGCCGGTGGATTTGCCCGTGATTGCAACGCGAACGGCATGGATGATTTGTCCCACCTTAATTTGCTGTTCGGCCACGAAATCGTGCATCACTTTTTCCAGGGTCGGCTGATCGAAAGGCTCCGTTTCCGACAAGCGATCCTTGAACTTCTTCAATAATTCAACGCTTTCAGCCTTGCTCACGTGTTTCTCCAAGGATTTTTCATCATAAGGGAAACTGTCGTCGGGCAAAAAGAACTCGTCGAATTGAAGAATATCTCCGGCCACCTTCAGCCGATCGCCTGCGGCCTTGACTACCGCTTGCACTCTGTCGGTGGCAATTTTGTCAATCGGCGGACTAATCAATCCGGCACGCTCTAAAAACGGGAGCGTCAAAACGACTTTCTTGTCCAGCGGCAAGGCCTGAAAATGCCGCTCCTCGAAGGACCAGAGTTTTTTGGGATCGAAACTGGCCGGGGCCTTGTTTACGCGCTCCAGGGAAAAATTCTCGATCAACTCCTCCCGGGTAAAATTCTCGGTTTTGTCGTCCAGCGACCAGCCCAGAAGGGCAAGGTAATTGATGATCGCATCGGGCAGGTAACCCACGGTCTTGTAAAAATCGACAATCACCGGATTGAACGAATCGGCGTCCACGTGATGCCCGATGGCCTCGGCGATTTTTCGGCCGTGATTGACCAGTTCGGCGAAATCGCGGTTTTTCAGGTACTTGTCCAGCTTTCGCTTGCTCAATTTGTTTTTGCTGCCCGGCTCGGCCACGAAGGGCAGATGGGCGTATTGCGGCAGGGGATAACCAAGCGCCTGAATCATAAAAATCTGCCGCGGGGTGTTGGAAAGGTGCTCCTCGGCCCGGATCACGTGCGTGATCTGAAAATCATAGTCGTCGACCACGTTGGCCAGGTGATATAAACAGGTGCCGTCCGCGCGTTGGATTACGTGGTCCTGCTCGCAGGCCCAATCGAACTCCACCCGGCCGCGGACCAGGTCGTCCAGCACAAGTTTTCCTTCGCGGGGCATTTTCAGGCGGACCACGCTCTGCCGGCCTTGGGCCTCGAATCGGGCCTGATCGGCGCGCGTCTCGGCCATGAACTGCCGGCTATAGATGAACGATCGCTTTTCGGCCAAGGCAAGGTCGCGCTCGGCGTGAAGTTCTTCAGGCGTGGCGTAATCGCGATATGCGTGACCGCCGGCCAATAATTGCTCCACGGCAGCCTGATGGCGATCGCCCCGCTTGGATTGATAATAAGGCGCGTATGGTCCGCCGATATCCGGTCCTTCGTCCCAGTCGATGCCCAACCACCGCAGCCCATCCAGGATCGGCGACAATGCCTGCTCGACGTTCCGCTCCTGGTCGGTGTCGTCGATCCGCAGGATAAACTGCCCGCCGTGCTGTCGCGCGTATAACCAGCAAAAAAGTGCGGTACGAACCCCGCCAATGTGAAGATATCCGGTCGGACTGGGTGCGAATCGTGTGCGTATCATTATAGGGATTAGGGATTGGGGGGATGGAGATTAGGGTATGTTCTGTGGAATATTAGTTTAGCCGCGACCGGGCACCATGCGTAGCATGGTCGGGGTGCAAGTTATACCTGCATGTTTTATTTAATTGCAAATTGAACAACCATACCACTTGCACAATTTTCGCTTTACTGCGTACTTTTTAGTGAAAACTGATTACTGAAAACCGATAACCAGCTACTATATACCATCTACCACTTGCCATCCACCGGCACATGCCAATCCCACG
>JBEKGL010000529.1:0-3185 GCA_050012815.1 Thermoguttaceae bacterium | reverse complement strand
GAAGTCCTCGTAGTTGAAATCCAGAACCGCCTGGAGGTTGCCGTGTTTGTCGGGCAAATAAAATACCGAAGGCCGAACCTCATCGACTCTTGCCGCCGCCGGCGCTGCGGCCGATTGTGCCGCGGCCGCGGCGGGCGCTGACTCGACGGGCGGAGTTTTGTCGATCGCCGACGGCTTGTTTACGCCGTCTTGCGAATA
Source organism: Thermoguttaceae bacterium (assembly GCA_050012815.1). Lineage (GTDB taxonomy): Bacteria > Planctomycetota > Planctomycetia > Pirellulales > Thermoguttaceae > JBEKIK01. Next base: position 2,987 of record JBEKGL010000529.1, on the reverse strand, counting down.
AACAAAAAAAGTCCAACACAGCGACAACAGACCTGTCGCTGCTATCCGCGGAATCCTGCAATTAAGCAATGCACTCTCTCCAGTTTACTTGCCGGCAGATTTTGGCAAGAGTTCCTATTTTAACACGGGGCAGGCTTAGTTGAAAAACAAGCCGGAAAAGTGCCCTGCTTAATATTGTAATTGGTTGGTGGGAAGAAAATAAGGGGCCAGGGGCTAGGTTTGAGCGCGTTTTGCGCGCATCAAGTACAGTAGTTTGTTCAGTATGTAAAGCCGCGAAGGACACCAACCGAAAGTTGGTCGGTCGCGCTTTGGTTGCGGCTTTATGCCGCGCTAGTAGTGGTGGTGTAATATCTACCCCCAACCACTTACCCATGATGCGAAATGTATTGTTGTCGCGAAGTGTAACTGATTACCGGGCAATCACTTAGTCCCGATGTCGCCCCTTCGAGGCTCGCGAATGATTTACGATTCCTCGCAACCAGGGCCTAACGGCCTTGTTGTTACACACAAGTCAAAAAAACATCACACCCGTTTAGAGTCCGTCCGCATTTTGGAACTTTACTGCATGGGGAGTTGCGACAATCGGATAGCCCGGAGGGCTTGGCAGACCAGCCGCAAAAGGCGGACGGACTCTTTACCGGGCTGACCAAGAGTGAATTGTCTGGACGCCTTCCTTACCCGGTATAAACGCCGGTCCTAATACCGCGATGCGGAAAAGGACCGTAAACGGCCCTCTCGGTCGTCCATCCAGCAATTTGTGTGTCACAGCCCAGCAATATGTGTGTAACAACGAGGGCTAGCGCCCCCGGCTACATGCTGTCGCCGCTTCGCGGCTTAAAACATGCAGTGGCATAAATCATTTCCGCCGGATGCTTTTAGACCAATCCCTTTCGCACGGCCCACACGGCGGCCTGGGTGCGGTCGCTGACGGCGATCTTGCGGAGTATGTTTTGCACGTGTTCCTTGACGGTTTCGACGCTGATTTCCAGGGATTTGCCGATTTCCTTGTTGCTCAAGCCCAGGGCCACGTGGCGGAGGACTTGTGTCTCGCGCTGGGTCAAGGGAACGTCGTCGTCGTCGATGACCTGGCGGACTTTCATGGCGGCGGCGATGCGTTTCATTTCGCCGCTGCGGCTGGGCGATTCGCCGGCCGCGGCCGCGACAATTGTGGCGATTATATCTTCGCGGGCAGAGCCTTTCAGCACGTAGTCGCAGGCGCCCAGCGCAACCGCCCTGGCAATGTAGGTGGGATTGTCGTATGTGGACAACATCACCACGCGGCTCTCAGGTATCTTTGCCCGAAGTTTTTCCAAAGTGGACAGGCCGTCGCCGTCGGGCATGCGGATATCAAGCAGGATCACATCCGGCTTATCCTTCAAGGCGGCCTTTATGACGTCTTTGCCGTTGGCCGCCTCGGCAACGATTTGAATGTCGGTCCCGGCCAGTAAACAAGCCAGACCGGTGCGAATGACTTCATGGTCATCGCAAATTAATAGACGAATAGGCATCTGAAGCCTCCCTTAAAATTTTCTCGACCGCAAAACGGTCCTAATGGAAAAAACTCATTACGTTTTATGTAAAAAAAGGAGAGGAAAAAGCGATTCCTCTTGTTTGTCGGCGCTCGCTCATTTTTTTCATTTTTCCGTTTAAAACACAAAGGCCCCAAAATGGCTTCCCTCAAATGTCGGTCGCTTAAAAAGGGGGATATTCTATCTTAGTACACTATCGAGCAGCATGTAATCCCCCAATATAACAAAATAACCCCCCCGACTCAGCGGGATAAATGCGAATTCAAGGGCCAATACGAGGGGAAAACCCTAACAATTACAAGGATGAAATCTTATGGTTTTTTGAACGATTTACCGTAAAAACAGGGGGGAAACAAGCTGTTCCGTTCCATTTCATTGTTCAATTCTAATTGTTACTACCAGAAAAAACGCACCTAATTCCCGGTCAAGATTTATTAACCGGCAAAATAGCCTTTTTATCTATATTTATGTTTTGACAGGGGACGCCCTGTAACGTAGATATTTTGCAACAGCCTTTGATAAAGGACCGGGAGACATTATGAAACAACAAGGCACAATTCTGCTGGTAGACGACGACCGCCAGGTGCTGGCTTCGATGGCCGATTGGCTTCGCGATCAGGGTTATCCCACCGATACCGCCTCAACCCTGGCCGAAGCGACCGCCGCCGTCGGCCGCAAGACCTACGACCTGGTTCTGGCCGACGTCCGTCTGGGCGCAGAAGACGGTTTCGATCTGTTGGCGTATTGCCGCAAAAATTACCCGGGCATCGCGGTAATAATGATCACGGGCTACGGCACCGTGGAGACCGCGGTGGAAGCCGTTCGTCAAGGCGCTTTCGATTTTCTTACCAAGCCGCTTATCGACGAAGAGCTGATGTTGGCCGTCCAGCGGGCCTTCAACCAGAAAAAAGTGATCGAGGAAAACAAGACGCTCAAAGCCCAGCTCGATATGCGCTACGGCATGGAAAACATCGTGGGCCGCGATCATCGCATGACGAAAGTCTTCGACATGATCGACGCCGTGGCCGACACCCGGGCCACCGTGCTCATCACCGGCGAGAGCGGAACCGGCAAATCGCTTATCGCCCGGGCGATTCACCGCCGCAGCGGCCGGCGCGATAAACCCTTCGTGGAAGTAGCTTGCGGCAGCCTGCCCGAAAACCTGTTGGAAAGCGAGCTCTTCGGCCACGTGGCCGGCGCTTTCACGGGCGCGGCCGGCGAAAAGATGGGCAAGTTCTTGCAGGCCGACGGGGGCACGATTTTCCTGGATGAAATCGCCACCGCCTCGCCGGGAATGCAAGTGAAATTGCTCCGCGTGCTCCAGGACCTGGAGTTCGAGCAGGTGGGCGGAAATAAAACGTTCAAGATCGACACCCGAATCATACTGGCCACCAACGAAGACCTGGGCAAGGCCGTGGCCGAAGGCCGATTCCGCCAGGATCTTTTCTATCGCATCAA
>JBEKGL010000528.1:0-3197 GCA_050012815.1 Thermoguttaceae bacterium | reverse complement strand
TGTTTCATGTGTGTCCGGGAGGTTCTCGTCAGGGCTTTGGGAACGCATGATATTTCCGTCCAACCATGAGCAGCCGCTAACAAGGGATAAAATCAATAGCAAACGACAAATAAATGGGGCTTGATGTGGCCGGTACATGCTTCCTTGCACTCCTTCGGCTGATAGATGTAGGGTGCGTTGAGCGCACCATTGAATTAAGAACTAAGACGGAAAAGGCAATCGACAAGATAAAAACAGAAATTCGCGGACAGACAATAGTGTTTTTATGCAGGAGGGTCAAGAGGAAGGAAATTATGACTATAAATAAAGCCTAAAAAGGAAATCGGCGCAATGTAGGGTATTTGGGCAAGCCCGATCCTTAATTATCGCCTTTATCCGCCCCCAGCAATTCGCGGACAGGGGTAATGCGGGGCTTGCCGCCGGTTTCGGCGCCGGTAAGGAACTCGGCCAGATAGCGTTGGCGTTCGCCTTTGCCGTTTAAGGGTTTGAAGTTATCGCCCTTTTGCAGGACCGGCCGATCTTCGAGGATGCCGCCGAACTGGCGCGATCCGGCCGCCTGGCAGGGGAACCAATGGCCCTGGCCTTTGTCGTCTTCCAGATAAAACTCGGGATAGCAATGACCTTGAACCCAAACGGTTCGTGAGGGAATATCTCCAGCCCGGCAAAGGGCGATAAACAGCGAAGTCATGTCTTCGCAATCGCCGGTGCCGTCCTTCAATGCCGCAAGCGCTCCCCGGAGCGGCATCCCTTCTTTATACTTCACATGCTCCCGGGTCCAATCGTAGATGGCCTCGACTTTGTCCCAAGCCTTTTCCTTGTCCGCGATAATCTGCTTTGACAGGCTGCGAATCTTCGGATCGCGGCTTTCGATCTTTGGACTGGTCGACAGATATTGCCGAATTTCGGGGCGGAGCTTTTTTACATCGGGCAGTACATAAATGTCGGTTTCATCGGGCGGGAGAATCGCCCGGCGTTTTATCTCCAACGTGACCAGGGCTTTGGCCTCTTGCCCGGCGCCCAATTGTGCGATTTTCACGGTCATGATTTTGACCGTCCCGTCGATAATTTTGTAATCGACTTTGACGCCGGAGGAAATGTCTTCATCGACAATTTTTACTTGCTGTTCGGGCCAGTCGGTGGGAACCGGGGCATAGCCGGTGAGTCCCTTGCAGGCCCCGGCAGTCGCGGTGACGATCAGTCCGGCCCGCCAGCGAAAAGTTTTGCTCTCGCCCATTTTGACGCCTTGCGGTTCGGCGTCCTTGAATTGTGCGTATGCGGATACTGTCATTGCGAAATTGAGAAGGATTATTAACACAATTTCGCTTTTTCGATTTTTCGCGATGAAAAAGTTGTTTCGCATATCTTTATTTTAAATCGCGAGGACGCTAGTTGGGAGAAAATTCCGCATTAGGAAGGATTATACTCATTTTCTACACCGTTGGAGGGGTGCTTTCGTACCGGCCAAAATGAATCAAACGGTATTGCCAGGCGTAAGGTGATCGGAATAATGTTACTGAGATTACCCGCACGGAGTTAAGTAATACATTATGTATATGTTGCAGTTGTTCAAAGGGATCTGCCATGCCAGATTTTAAGCCCGTTACCGGCCAACAAATTTTTGAGCTGATGAGCGGATTTCGGCCTGCCTGCATAATCGGGGCCGGCGCCGAACTGGACATTTGGGGCCGATTGGGCGATAAATCTTTATCGGCCGAGGCGTTGGCCCAATTGCTGGATTGCGACCCGCGTGCCATCGGCATGCTCTTGGATACCGTGGCCGCATTGGGTTTGCTTGCAAAAAACGCGGGATGTTATCGTGTTCCAGACGAAGTTCGACCGCTGCTTACCGAGGGCGGCCCGCAAACTGTTCTGCCCATGGTGCGGCATACGATGAATATCTTGCGCGGTTGGTCGCAGTTGGCTTGGACGGTCAAATCGGGCATTCCCTGCCCGCGCCAGGCCAGCATCCGCGGTTTCGAGGCCGATCGGGCGGCTTTTATCGCTGCCATGCACGCGGTATCCGGACCGATTGCCGATGATTTAGTCGCCCAGTTGAGGCCTTTGCAGTTCAGGCACTTGTTGGACGTGGGCGGGGCATCGGGCACATGGACACTGGCTTTCCTGCGGGCCGTGCCCGGCGCAAAGGCTACGATTTTCGATCTGCCCGACGCCATCCGCCAAGCCGAAAGGCGAGTGAAACAGAGCGAATGCGCCTCGCGCGTGGCCTTGGTAAGCGGCGATTTTTACAGCGACGATCTGCCGGCAGGCTGCGATTTTGCCTGGGTAAGTGCGATTGCCCATCAACATTCGCGACGGCACAACAGCGATCTGTTTTTGAAGGTTTTCAAGGTGTTGGAGCCTAAAGGGCAAATCGCCGTACGCGACATTGTAATGGATCCGTGTCGCACAAGTCCGCGCGACGGGGCGCTGTTCACCATCAACATGCTGGTCAATACCGAATCGGGCGGCACGTTTACATTCGAGGAATTCGCCGAGGATCTCCGGGCCGCCGGGTTTGTCGATCCGCGATTGGCCGTCCGCGGCGAAACTATGAACTCGATAGTTATGGCCGATAAACCGTGAGAGTGGTTAGTGGTTAGTGAAGGAAACAGGAACAGTATTTTATTGGAAAGCGATATCACAATGATCCCACACGATGACATACGTATCGGCACGTTAGTGAAGGTCGAAAATCAACCCATCGAGTACATTCGCCACATTCTGCCGTACGGATTTGAGAGTTTTGAACTTGTTTTTCCCAAACATCTGGGGAATATCGATTTAATAATTCTATCCGAGGAGATCCGGGCCGTGCTGGCCGAACAGGGCAATACGGCGGTTGTAAGTGCATTGGGCATTTACGGCAATCCGCTTATCGACGCGCAGACGGCAGGCGATTGGAGCCGCCTTATCGATGTCGCGGCCCGGTTCGGCTGCAATCTGGTCTGCGGTTTTACCGGTCGGATTCCCGGCAAACCGGTGCCCGATTCGCTGCCGACATTCAAACAGGTATTCACTCCGTTGGTGAAACAGGCCGAAGAGCGGAACGTCCGCATTGCCTTTGAAAACTGCGATATGCACGGCAACTGGGAGTCCGGCGACTGGAACATCGCCCATGCCCCGGCCGCTTGGGAGATGATTTTTGACGCCATCCCCAGCCACGCCCTCGGACTGGAGTGGGAGCCTTGTCATCAGAT
>JBEKGL010000527.1:0-3623 GCA_050012815.1 Thermoguttaceae bacterium | reverse complement strand
GCGGTTGCATAAGCGTGTAAATCCGCGAGTGGTGGCGTTGGACGCCAGCGCAAACGACGGCAAGCGATGCGGACGTGAAACCAGGCAATACAAGTAGAAGAAACAAGGCCGCTTGCGGCCTGCAAGCCTTTCGGAGTTCCAATGGCGAACGCCTTGCGCATTAGCAAACCCAGGTTGCGGGCCACTGCGGCAATCAGATAACGCTTTTGGACCTTCTCGATCCCGCAAAGCCAACTCCGTCGCCCGCCGCCGCTGTCGCACGCGTGGGCGAAGCTGCGCTCCACCCGTTCGCTGCGAAGGCCTTGCAGACGCTTGCTCTTCAAGCGGCGCGTGCGTCGTCGATTGTTAATTACCGCCCGGCGTTTTTCTTCCGGCACGTCGCGCCAGTTTCGTTCCCCTCGCCGCTTCGGCTCGGTGTCGGTGGCGTGATAGCCCTTATCGGCGGCGGCTTCTTCGATCTCCACGTCGATGCCCCGCTGCGAACCGATGCCTTTGAAGTAGCCGACCAACAGCATCCGAAAATAGACGCCCGGCGGAATACCCGCACGACCGATGTGGCTATGATAATAAGGCCGGCAGAGGTTTTCAACCGTTTGGTCGAACTCCGCTTCAGCCAATACCTGGTTCAGCTTTCGATAGAAGACGTGCCCTTGAGACTTCGGCAGGGCCGTGGTGGCCACCCACATCTCCCGCTGTTCGTCCTTCCGCTTTCCCAATGCCATCGCCGTGACCTCCTGCGTTACATGATGGCTATAATATATTCTTGCTTGTAGACTTTTTCAACGGGCTGTTAGACAAGAATTACGATCAAGATGATATTACACTTGAAACCTTATTTGCGATGGTTCAGGATTGCTTTAATTTTAGGGTAAACAACGCTGCCGATATGAAGGATTTGGACATTGAACAATGCGGTCATGATTTATGGCTTACACGTCAGCATCATGAAGCTGGTTTTTGGGAGCGTAATATGGGGGAAGTTGGCGACCGTTTAACGGAAGCTTCTGCAAAGTTTGCTGAAGTGCATTTGTATGTAGGGGATAACAGACAGATAAACCAATGATACCGACTAAAAGAGCATAATCTGTGGGAGAAAGCATTGGGGTAAATCTATGATGGACAGGGCATGAATTAGCCTTTTTGTCTTAAAATAGATCGGATTAGGCTACATATGCGGAGCTACTAAGGCTGTTACCTCATTGTAACTCTCTACAAGAGATTTGGTTGGTGTGGCAATTTTCAACAAGGGGGCAAATTGACTAAAGTCATGGTCGATTTTACTCAGCAATTCCACAATTGTTGGTATGTTTCCAGGTAAGATTTTCTCGTAATACAATTCGAATTGTTGGCATTCTGTCCAGACGGGATCGACAATAGTCGGCAAAAGGGCCGACATTCCAATGGCCACCATATCTGGAGCCGCTTCTGGTTTGTCGGCGAATTTATCAATTGATATGTGATTTTCAATCAAGTTGGCAAAATTCTCTGGAAGATTCCAATGTCGGACCATCATGCCCGCCGCTTGAGCATGTTGCCAACCGAAGACCTGGTTCTCCAACGAAGAAAGCCGTATCTGCCCTTGTTCACGAGATTTCAATAATTTCATGTAAAACTGTGGCGATTCCTTGGCTAAAATAGGTATGGCCATATCCTGTAACAAAGAGGCGGCGAATACATCCTCGGCTTCCGTATTGCACAACAAATTGGCGAGGGCCCTGGCAAACAGTGCCCGACGAAGCGAATCTTGCCACAGACTTTGCAACTCGCATGTTCCGTATTTAGGATTGGTCACCAAACTAAACACAGCACTCCATAGAGTGAAGTTCTTGATGGTACGAATACCCACCAAGTTGATTGCCATTTTCACGCACGAAATCTCTCTGGCAAAACCAAAATAGGATGAATTTGCAAATTTCAGTATTTGTCCAGTCAAACCTAGATCGACCTCGATTGGGGCGGCATATTCGGCCGGCCCATTATTAGGATCTTGCGAGAGTTCAAAGAGTCGAACTGCACTTTGTGGAAGACCAGGCAATTTGGCTAGAGGGAGTATCTTATTCAATTCCAACTTGGGTATGGATTCTTTTTCCATTTTAAAGATACCCTGCCAAAACTATACTGAGAAAGAGGGTGCTCAACCCATAGAATAGTGTACAACCCAATTATCTGGTTAAGAAAAATCCCCAGTCGCCAAAATCACTAAGTTTAGAATATATGGAATTTTGACAGTCTGAATTTGGCGGTATTATACATTATTACAATGCCCCCAACCTGACGACCTGCTATGCTGTGTATCACTAATAAGCCTCGATGTGCCGTGTGTTGAGCATCAGACATGAGCCGCATGACCATCTTCAGTCGAGAACCGAAAGATGCTCAAAATGGGCGAGGACATTTGCGGAAGTGTGCTATCGACCCGCCAAAGCCACATTTGACACGGTGTGTAGGTCAAACCGTGGTGTCGTCCACTTCGGCTACTGCATAGCGTCCAACAGGTCTTTGAACCGTCGCAAGCCGCCAACCTCTCGGATGAGTCCCAGCAGTTCGTTGAGACGGTCGAATCCACCAATTGCTTTGATCGTCTGGGCCACCGCTTTCACTTGCTCGACGGTAACGGTGTTTGCCGCCTTTAGAACTGGGGGAGCCGGGTCAGGGGCAGGAGCGGCCTTTTGCTTTGCCCGAAATTTGTAACCGCATTTCGGACAGACTTTTGCTCTGGTGCCTTTGAACCACGCATCACATTTCGGGCATTGTTTCTGGCCCAATCTTGACTTCTTCTTGGCCATTAGTAATTCTCCGTTCTAAGGTATGGCTGACTGAACAAGCATAACTCCTATAATCTATGAGGCAATTTGGAACACAATGGCAAAGCCTAGTTTAGTAACGGGAGTTCTGAATAATCTGAAAAAAACGGAAAGGTGGATGGTTTTTCTGCATTTGGCGGCAGATTCACGTTGTGGACCACATCATTCCCTTGATGCGAGGCGGTGCAGATTCTCCCAGCAACATGCTGGCAGATGAAGATTAATGTGAATAAGTATCTCTTAAAATTCGTTCGGCAACCGAACAATTTTAGGCAGTAGAAAGCTGGAAATTACTCCTTGCAAAATTTTCATTTGCAAGGAGTTGAACTTGTCAATTTGACAAGTTGGATGGGCATCCTCCATCACAACCTAGCCATTAAGTCTTTTTTTATCTGACATCACTGCAATGCTCATTACGCACCAATCCGTCGCCAAGTGAAGGCCAGCAGGCCAACGATGCTGATACCGAGCAGAGTGAGCGTGGACGGCTCGGGCACGGGCGTGAGTAGGAAGGCGTGCCCATACCCGCTGCCATTAAAACCCCACCCCACGATTTGCCCGGCGTTGTTAATGGCCTGTGCGTCCGACAACGTCCAGCCGGAGAGCGGATCGATCAGGGTGTTCAAGTCGATCATCGTCGAGCCGCTATAGAGGAAGGCGTGATAAGCAGCGTTGCCGGTGGTGTAGGCGTAGCCCACGACCTGCCCGCTGGCGTTGATGCCTAAGGCATGGCTGTCCGTTCCGCCGAGTGTGCCCAGGTCGGTGATCGTCGAGCCGCTGTAGAGGAAGTGTGCCACATGCCCTGATCGTCGGCTTTCG
>JBEKGL010000526.1:0-3212 GCA_050012815.1 Thermoguttaceae bacterium | reverse complement strand
TTGGACGGCGCTGACGCACCGTGTATAATTCGTCCTTTTCGCCAATGCGAATGGAATAACTCCGTTCTTCAAAAAAATCCTTGATCGACCACCGCTCGTCGCGAACCTCTTCGGGCGAATGAATCAAGGTCATGGAACTTTGCAAGGAAACTCCGACGCTGAATACCAGGCCGCTTTTTTGGGAAAAACGATAATATCCAGAATACTCGCCGTGAGGCAAAGGTTTAAAGCGATTGAGATTTTCGTGCAACAGTTCCTCGGCAAGCGGTCCGTGGGCGGCCAGGGAATTGTAGGGATGCAGGCTGCGTAAAACCCCTTTACGGCGCCAAAAAAGTTCGTTGGCCAAGCCCACTGCGCAGGGCGTCCTTTGCGGATCATAATTTATCACCCGCTCCCGCCGCTGGGCGTCGGTCAGGAAGGCGTCTTCGTCCTGATAATGGGGGTGAGTAGGCATCACCAACGTTCCCGCGGGGCCGACAAGCTCCAACAAATCGTTTACCAGGCATTTGGCCGCCCCTAAAAAACCACCGGCAATAGGTTTATTGTTTTCGATGAATTGAAACCTGGAGACCGAAGTATGAGCCATGACCAGGGCCCCTTCGGCAACGCCGATTTGCCGCAGATGGTCCTGCAATTCCCGCCGATCGACGGATATGGTAGTTGCGGGTTTCCGCGATCGAAATCGCTGGCTCCAGGTCCGCAGCCCAGGGACGGTCCAATAGACCTGCCTGGCCAGCAGCTCTCCGGCGATCAAAGGTCCCTCGACCCAGGCCGGAACCGGCGTCCGCGATAATTCGGTCAATTTATTGCTCCAACGGCCATGAAATGAGGTTTATTTTGAGAGAGTGCACAGTTGGCGGACGACTTGAACCACGTGTTGTTGCTCATCTTCGCGCATTCCCGGGAAAATGGGCAGGCTGATTAGTCGTTCCCACACTTTCGAGGCCGTCGGCAGGTGTTCTGCTTTCCAACCGAAATTCTCCTGATAATACGGATGCAAATGCAACGGACGCCAGTGCACCGAACAGCCCACGCCGTTGTCGCGCAAGGCATCGATGAAATCGTTGCGATCAAGTGCAATCCGCTCCAATCGCAAGCGGATGGGAAACAGATGCCAGGAGTGGATGCGATCGGGCGGATCGGGGGGAAGGTCAAGTTGTTCCAAATCGGCAAAATCTTTTAGGAATCGATGTGCGATAACCTCCCGCTCGATGCGCATTTCCTCGGCGCGGCGGAGCTGGTGAATGCCGATGGCGGCCGCAATGTCGGTGAAATTGTATTTGTAACCCGGGGCAATGATGCGATAGTCCCAGGAACCGCTTCCGGCATAGCGTTTCCAGGCATCGTGCGACAGGCCGTGCAGCGACATTTGCTGCATTCTTAAGGCCAAATGTTCGTCATCGGTCACGGCCATGCCGCCTTCGCCGGTGGTGATGGTTTTATTGGCATAGAACGAGTAGCAGGTGATGGCGGCGGTGTTTTCGCCGCAGCGTCGCCAGGGAGCGTCGCCTCCGCGGCGGAAGGCCGCCGGTAGGGCGTGCGCGGCATCCTCAACGACCCATAGGCCGCGCTCCTCGGCAAAGGCCTTTACCTCGTTCATGTCCATCATCAGTCCGCCGACGTGGACCGGGATAATGCCGACCACCTTCAAATTCCGATCCAACGGCGTTCGGCCGGCGCGGAGATCGTCGATTTTCCGGGCGGCGTCGGCAAGGTCGAGATTCAGCGTCACCGGGTCGCAATCGGCCAGAAGCGGCACCGCGCCCATATACCGCACTACTTCGGCGGTGGCGGCGAAGGTCATGGCGGGCACGAGCACTGCGCTGCCCGGCCCCAGATTCAAGGCCTCCACGGCCAGGTGCAGGGCGGCGGTGCAGGAATTCACTGCGATGGCGTGTTTCGCCCCGACGGCCCGGGCCAGATCGGCTTCAAATTGTTTTACTCGGGGGCCGGTCGTCAACCATCCGGAATGAAGGCAGGCCACGACCTCGTCAATTTCGGCCGCGGTAATGGAAGGCCGGAAAAAAGGGACTTTAATGCGGGTTGTTCTACTGCTCTCAGTCACAATATCGTTACTCCGGGTTGTTTTTGGTATTTAACAGCGATGCATCGACCGGGCGGCTGGGCACGCCGCGGGCGGGAATGATCCGATCGACTTTCCTTATCTCCGGAGGATCGGAAAATTGACGTTTGCCCACGGCAATCAGCGCTATCACAAATATGGTGCGGAATATGATGCGTAGATCGTAAATAGAAGCGGCATTTCGCACGTAAAACGTTTCCAGCGCCAATTTAACCGGAAGCAACTTTTCAAGGTAGTCTTTTTCCGGATATATTTTGCCGATAAGTTTTTCGCCGTGAGTATAATTGTAAATGCTGCCGGGGCTGGCCAACCCGGGCCGCACGTTAAGCGTTTCCAGGTGCTCGGTAGCATAGTGGTCGCGGACAATGCTCATGGCCTCCGGGCGAGGTCCCACCACGGACATGACCCCGCGGAAGACGTCGTATAGTTGCGGCAATTCGTCGATTTTAGAGACACGTAGCAGTCGGCCAAAAGGGAAAACGCGGCTGTCTTGCGAAGCGGTGATGGCGCTGGCCTTGGGCCCTTGCTCGATCCGCATGGTGCGGAATTTGTGCATGATAAACGGTTTGCCGTTTTTTCCCGCCCGCTGGGCGCGATAAAAAATCGGCCCCCGGCTGGAAAGACTAATTCCCAACGCGGCAATCAGGAAGATCGGCGAGAGAAAGATCAACGCGGCCAAGGACGCGACAATATCAAATAGACGTTTCAGCACTGCGGCAGACTCGGCGAACGGTCATGAATACTTCAGCGGCTTGCAGGGCGACCTGATTACCCCAGTAAGCGGCGCGATGGCGAAGGGCTTCAAGCGAGCGCGGATGAGGATAATCGCGCACCTCGCTGCGGTAACAAGCCATGGCGTTGATCTTGCGCTCCAAGGTTGTGGAAATATCGATCCAGGTGTCGGGGACGAACGTTCGGGGGTAGGCCCATTCGGTGCTACTGGCGGTTTCAAAGGCGTAGACCACGCGAAGGAATTCCGCCAGCGGCCGAGTGGCGACCAGCGCCGCCTGAAATAGCATGTAATGGTCGCGGTTGATGTCACCGCCGTATTGGCAGTAAACAATATCGGGACGCATTTCTCCGATCGCCTTTTCCAGCGGCGTGATGATATCCACCAGGTTTAATGTAT
>JBEKGL010000525.1:0-3214 GCA_050012815.1 Thermoguttaceae bacterium | reverse complement strand
AAATTACGCCGCCCCGGTTCATCGTCTGCATTGTGTGTAGATAAGAATGTTCGGCTGGCAGACGGAATATTGTACGGTTAATGTAATTGTGCCGATATTGCAGGTTTTCGCAAGAGGGGTTTTGGCGGATAATACACTGCCGCTCTGCAAATGACTTACCACTCCCCTCTCCCGCAGGAAGGGGGGTGTCTATTTGTCAATAGGCGGCAGAAGCTTATCCACACCGATGGACTGTAGGGCGGAATTTAATTCCGTCCCCCATCCCGGACGGATTGCAAATCCGTCCGACAAATCCCTAGCCCCTACTCCCCAATCCCTAATCCCTAATCCCTTCTTTTAAACTTCCTTGGCGTTGATCCAGGACATCAGCTTGCGCAATTGCCGGCCGATTATTTCGACCGGATGGGAGCGTTCTTTTCGGCGCAGGGCCTTGAACGAAGGAGCGTTGGCCTTGTTTTCCAGAATCCATTCGCGGGCGAATCGGCCGTCCTGGATTTCGGTCAGGATCCGCTTCATTTCGGCCTTGGTTTCCGGGGTGATGATCCGCGGCCCGCGTGTGTAGTCCCCGTATTCGGCCGTGTTCGAAACGCTATAGCGCATGTAGTTCAGCCCGCCCTGGAAAATCAAATCCACGATCAATTTCACCTCATGGACGCACTCGAAATAGGCCATCTCGGGCTGATACCCGGCCTCCACTAGTGTTTCAAAGCCTGCCTTGATCAGTGCCGATAGTCCGCCGCAAAGCACTACTTGCTCGCCGAACAGGTCGGTTTCGGTTTCCTCGGCAAAGGAGGTTTCGATCACTCCCGCCCGGGTCCCGCCGATACCCTTGGCATACGCCAGGCCGATTTTCAAGGCATCCGCTCCCGCGCCCTCGCCCAGGCCGATCAAACAAGGCACGCCCGCCCCGCGAACAAATTCCGATCGCACCAGGTGACCGGGACCCTTTGGCGCCACAAGGATCACCGCAACGCCCTTGGGCATGTTGAATTGACCGAAATGCACGTTGAATCCATGCGAGCACACCACCGTGTTGCCCGGGGAAAGATTATCGCGGATCTGCGTGCGGAAGACATCGGCCTGAAGCTCGTCGGGCAGGAGGATGGTAATAATGTCGGCCTTTTTCGCGGCCTCGGCTGCCGAGACGGGCTTGAATCCGTCTTTTACCGCCTGCTCGTAATTGTCCGTGCCCGGCAACTCCGCCACAATCACGTTGCAGCCGCTGTCGCGGAGGTTTTGCGCATGGGCGTGACCTTGCGAGCCGTAGCCCAATATGGCCAGCGTCTTGTTGTTCAAAAGAGAAATGTCGGCGTCTTTGTCGTAATAGATTTTGGCAGGCATGATTATGTGCTCCAAGGAATATTTTTAGGGTTCAGGATTCAGGGTTCAGGATTCAGGGTTCAGGATTCAGGGTTCAGGATTTACAGGGGGTGGTCAGTTTACTGACCACTTTTTACTGGCCATTTTTTGAAATCCAAATCGCGAAACCGCAAACGGTTTCCTTAGTTTATTCAGCATTCATCATTCAAAATTCATCATTTTATTCATCCCTCATCCTTCATCCTTGATTTTATTGCTTCCCCGGACCATCGCGATTCGCCCGGTGCGGACGACTTCGAGGATGCCGAAGGGGCGCATTAGTTCGATAAAAGCCTCGACTTTTCTTTCTTGACCGGAGATTTCGACCACCACGGAATCGAGCGATACGTTGACGATCCGGCCGTTAAATATAGTGGTCAGTTCGCTGATCTCGCTGCGTTTGTCGGGCGGGGCGCTGATTTTGATCAACATCAAGTCGCGTTCCACGAAGTCTTGGGAACTGATGTCGTCGACGCGGACCACGGTGACGATCTTTTCCAATTGTTTGCGGACCTGCTCCAGCACGCTGTCGTCGCCGACGATGACAAAGGTCATCCGCGACAAATGGGGGTCTTCAGTCTCCCCCACTGCCAGACTATCGATGTTGTAACTCCGCGAGGCCAGCATCCCGGAAATGTGCGATAACACACCCGGTACGTTCTGCACCAAAGCCGACAAGACGTGCCGCATATATAATCCTTAAAAATAATGGAACAACTATCTTAATACCCAAGCGGCCATCTAACAAGAGGCGGGAATAGGTTTCGGGGTTCGGGATTCGGGGTTTGGGGTTCGGGGGTCGGGTTAACAAGGGGTGGTCAGTTTACTGACCACTTTTTGATTTGAAATACGCGGCGTGAAACAGAAAGCGGTTTTGATAATTTTTAACTCTATCTCCTTCCCTATCCCCTATCCCCTATCCCCTATCTCTCACACGTCTTCACGTTTGACTTCGCGGATCATCTGCAGAAATTTTTCCATCGAGGGGCAGCGTTGGTCCATCAGAGGCTCGATACAGGCGTGAATGGCCTTGGCCAAGGCGGGATTGATTTGCGGGCGATATTTGCTGATCTCGATCGGCGGGCGGTCATGGGTCATGGCGGCCATGCCCGTGGTGCCGCGCATCCACGGCAGCTCGAAGGTGCAAATTTCATAAGCCGTCACGCCAAAGGCAAAAACGTCGAGACGCTGGTCGGTTGCGTGGCGGCGCACCAATTCCGGGGCCATGTAGTTGGGCGTTCCCGTCCGATTGCCCGGCTGCATGAATACCTTGGTGGCGGGCACGGTCAGACCGAAGTCGATGAGTTTGATGTCTTCGCCATTATTGGTGAGCATGAAGTTCCTCGGGCAGATGTCGCGGTGGATGAATCCGGCCCTGTGGACTGCCGCCAGGGCCTCGGCCGCCTCGCGGATGAACTTTACACGGCGCCCTTCCAAGTGCGGATCTTGCGCCACCAGCGCGGAAAAAAGCGTGGCCCCTTCGAGGAACTCCATTACTAAGTAGGGTTCGTCCTCTGTCGTCAGCCCGTATTCGAAGGTCTCCACTATGTTAGGGTGCTTTAGTTGCACTGAAATTTCGCCCTCGCTGGGTTTGCGCAGGCCTCGGAAACGGGCGTTGAATTCGGCCGTCTTCTTGAAATTAAGAATCTTCAGTCCCACGATGCCGTTGGTCCTCAGATCGCGGGCCATGTAAAAACTCGACATAGTTCCTTGAATCGCTTCGCGCAGCAAGGCAAAACGGGTGGATACGTTCAACCTCTTTCCAGCAAACAGTTGTTTTAAGTGATCCAAAAACGGCATATACAGTGGACAGTGGAAAGTAGGCGGTGGATAGTATAAAGAATGGGGTGGGCAA
>JBEKGL010000524.1:0-3216 GCA_050012815.1 Thermoguttaceae bacterium | reverse complement strand
AAGAATTCCTGATCCTGGGCAAGGGAATGACCACCCATCCTTCCGTTCCACCCTCGCTTTTGGCCAATGTTTTTGAATCGTTAATAGCGGCAATATACCTGGATGGAAGCCTGGAAGCGGCAAGGGCCTTCATCGTCGAAAATGTCGGGTCCGAGATCGAACTGGCTGCCGGCGGCGAATCGGGTTACAACTACAAATCGCTCCTACAGCAAACGGCCCAACGCGAATACGGGACCACGCCTACCTATCAACTCCTCGATGAGAAAGGTCCGGACCACAGCAAGTGCTTCAAGATTGCCGCCCAGGTGGGCAACGCCCGATACCAGCCTGCCTGGGGCCGCAATAAAAAAGAAGCCGAGCAGCGCGCAGCCCGCAACGCCCTGAGTCAACTAACCGGCGAACCGCCGCCATATCCTTGCGACTAGCCCGGATTATTCATGACTAGCCCGAAGCGCAAAGCAAGGGACGGCAAACAGTTTATCCTCGCTTGCGCTTCGGGCTGGTGTTTCGCACTCTGCGTTAAAAATCCTAGGCTATGAATAATACGGAGTAGGGGAACATTCGCCTTTGGATAAATACAAGTTAGGGGATAGGACGAAACGAAGCGAGGCCTGAGCCGGTTGAAGATAGACCTCAGCGATTTATGCTTCACCAGTTCGCCTATCTTCTCTATATTAACAATAAGTTGACAACAGATATTCAGCAGACTGGGGGCATGAAAAAAATCTTGGGAAAAAACTTAAATAAACCATAGACAATGTATTGGGAGCGATTAGAATTAGGTTGCAGCGTATTACGATGACAGTCTGCGCATCTTTTGCCTGCGGGCGCCAGGGAGATGTTTGTCGAATTTTTTCGGCGACACTAAATTTATTCTCTGTGACTTGATGCCCTGTCTACGCGCCACGTCCTTAATTTGTTCCGCGGCAGCTTTAACATCCATGTGTTTTGGATGGAATTGGTTGACCTTGGGAAAAGACAAAATGATTGGTCATGCATAGCGCATGGGGATTTTGGAGCGTTTAGGGTTTCTTTTTAGCCGGCTAATTCTTTCCGCAGTCCGAATCCTTTGCCAAATGGCAGGTTCAGTCAGCGGTGAGGGGAATTGGATGGTAGAGTTTCGTGGCTTTTGGCCATCGTGCGTGGAATAATAGATTATTAATTTCATCTTAAGTAGCGTTTACCGCCCTGTACTCACTTGAGGAGTATCAAATTGTACGACGCATTGCTGGAAGGTCTGGACGACGATTCCCTGGTTCGGCCGGAGGATCCCTTGGAATTAGCCGAGGAAGTAGTCGACGCCCTGGACGATGAAGTTGAATTGGATCCTTCCGTTCTGGTGGACGGCGACGAAGACCACGAAGTGGAACTCGATGTCAATCCGGACGAGTTGCTGGCCGAGATCGAGGAAGCCGAGTCGTGGTCCGACGATCCGGTCCGCATGTACCTGACGCAGATGGGCGAAATTCCCTTGCTCACGCGCCAGGAAGAAGTAACTTTGGCCAAGCAGATCGAGCTTACCCGGGCCAGATTCCGCCGCAGAGTCCTGGAATGCGACTTTGTCATTCAGACTGCGGTAAAGGTGCTGCGCCGGGTGCACGACGGGGATCTGCCTTTCGATCGCACGGTGCAGGTTTCCGTGACCGATCAACTCGAAAAACATCAAATTCTCGGGCGTTTGCCCCACAATTTGCGCACCCTGGAAACTCTGCTTAAACGGAACCGGCGGGACTACAACCTGGCGACCAGCACAACGCGGCCGGCGGCCCTGCGCCGGGCGGCCTGGCGTCGCCTGGGGCGCCGCCGACGGCGCGCGGTCCGCCTGGTCGAAGAACTCGGCCTGCGCACGCAGCGTATCGAACCGATGATCAAGACGCTGGAGGAATTCAGCCGGCGGGTGGACGAGCTACGCGCGCGGATCCACGAACAGACGGCCGACAAAGGGCCGATTAAACAGCGCGAACCCTGGATCGCCGAATACCGCAACATTCTGCGAATGACGCAGGAATCGCCCACCAGCCTGCGGAATCGGGTGAGTTACTTGAAAGGGATTTACCGGCAATACCAGCACGCCAAGCGCGGACTTTCCGAGGGTAATTTGCGCCTGGTGGTTTCCATCGCCAAGAAGTATCGCAACCGGGGCTTGAACTTTCTGGACTTGATTCAGGAAGGCAACGCCGGACTGA
Source organism: Thermoguttaceae bacterium (assembly GCA_050012815.1). Lineage (GTDB taxonomy): Bacteria > Planctomycetota > Planctomycetia > Pirellulales > Thermoguttaceae > JBEKIK01. The sequence goes on along the minus strand of JBEKGL010000524.1, from coordinate 1,030 downwards.
TGCGTGCCGTGGACAAGTTCGAGTATCGCCGGGGGTTCAAATTTTGCACTTACGCCACCTGGTGGATCCGCCAGGCCATTACCCGGGCCGTGGCCGACCAAAGCCGCACCATCCGCATTCCGGTGCACATGGTCGAAACCATGTCGCGGGTGCGGAACGTGTCGCGGAAATTATTGCAGAGACTGGGGCGCGAACCGACGCTGGAAGAAACCGCCCGGGCCAGCGAGACCTGCGTGGACGAAGCGCGGCGGGTTTTAGCCATGAGCCGCTACCCGATCAGTCTGGACCGGCCGGTGGGCAACAGCGAAGACAGCCACTTCGGCGACCTGCTGCCCGATAGCGCAGCCAAGAATCCGTCCATCGGCGCAACCCAAGGCATGTTGCGGAACCGCATCGCCAAGGTTTTGAAGACCCTAAGCTACCGGGAGCGGGAAATCATCAAGCTCCGCTACGGGCTGGGCGACGGCTACAGTTATACTTTGGAGGAAGTGGGCCACATCTTTAAGGTGACCCGCGAACGCATCCGCCAGATCGAGGCCAAGGCGGTGCGTAAACTCCAGCAGCCCTGTCGCAGTCAGGACCTGGTGGGATTCTTGGATTGAAAAAAGTGGATAGTGGTCAGTGGATCGCGGTTAGTATGCCCACACACTGAGTTTTATAGACTAAGTTTTTATTTGGGGCGGCAGTTAAACTGCCGCCCCAAATTGTTTTCTTGCGTTCACACTCTATCCAAAAAGATTTTTCAATACGCAACAAAATTTAGAGGAGGCGTTTTATTGCAACCCAAGCTGACATTAATAAAACTGATATTATATATTTACTGTCCGATCAGAAAGATGCGGTAGATATATTGTCAGATTGGAAAGATGCGGCATGGATTAAAAAGTTTTTGTTATATTCGAGTGTAGTTTTTTTTCTTAATTATTGTACCCCCCGTTACCCCCTCATCCTTACCTAATATCAATTTTATCAGGGGATAAATCCGGAAACTCATTGACAATCCGATTATTTTGTATAAATTACACAATTG
>JBEKGL010000523.1:0-3224 GCA_050012815.1 Thermoguttaceae bacterium | reverse complement strand
TCCGTGCCGCACAGTAGAATTTCGGCCTCCAAACCAGTTTTACCCACGAAAACTCACGCGGGCCATGACCAACGATCCTAGCAATGCCCCGGTCAATTCTCCATCCTGCCGGTCGGTGCGTCAAATGATATCGCGCGGCGTGCGATGGGCCATGACCCATTGTCCGCGCCCGGTCCGCAATCATTTCGATTTACACCGATCGTTTTACGCAGGTTTATTGCCGGCTCGAATAAAGCAATACCTGAAAACAACAGTTCGACAAGCCGGCTCCGACGTTTCTCTCCGCCGCCGGTTGGACCAATTCTTATCGCATGAAGCGGCAAATAATTCGTCCGGGCGGGTATTTCTAATTTTTTCCGCCGTAACCTTCACTGAATCCGAAGGGCAGCGCCCCACGCGCCTTGCCCGCGAGTTGGCCCGCCGCGGCATTCCCGTGATCTTTGCATACTGGCGCTGGAAGGCCTACAGGCCGGTTCAGGCGTCCGGTAATCCGGGTATTTTTTGCCTTCCCATCGACGAATTCCAGAAAGATTACGAGAACCTGCTCGGCGACGAGCGGCTAAGTTCGCTTAAGCGGGTTTTCATGATGGAGTTTCCGCATCCGTGCCTGTTTGAAATTGTCAATTATGCCAATGTCTGCGGTTGGAGGACCGTGTACGATGTAATCGACGATTGGGAGGAATTCCACCAGCGAGGTCAAGCCGTTTGGTACGATAGCGACTTGGAAACCTATTTGCTGCAAAACGCCGACGTCGCCACGATAACGCAAAACAATCTGCTTAAAAAAATGTGCGACATGGGAGCGGAACGATTCGTCCTGCTGCCCAACGCCTTCGAAGATTGGCCGGAGGCGGGTAAAAACTCCGTTCCGCCGATGCGAACTGGGCAAATCACAATCGGATACTTCGGGCATTTGACTTCTTCGTGGTTCGATTGGCCGTTGATTGTATCCGTGGCCAAACGCCGGCCCGATTGGATGTTCCATATTATCGGCTATGGCTTGGATAAACGTATCGCATCGCTTGATAACTTGATTTTTTTAGGCCCGGTGGAACATTGCGATTTGCCGGCTTTTGCCAAGAATTGGGACGCGGCCATGATTCCTTTTCAGGCCTCGAAGCTTACGGCGGCTGTCGATCCGATCAAGATTTATGAATACATTTCGCTGGGGCTGCCGGCTGTGGTAACCGGAATGCCGCATCTGGCTTCTTATCCGGGGATTTTCACCGCAAGCAACGCCGCGGAGTTCGAAGCGGCCGTGGAAAAGGCCGCGAAAACAAAGATCGATGAACTAACGGCGGAGAACTTTCTTAGCGCTAACCGCTGGTCGAAGCGGATAGACGCCTTACTGAAAATATTGGATGAAGGGGAACATTGGAACGCCACCTCTCTGGCCTTGACAAAAGATGAGTTGACGGCGAATCAAATCCACCCTCACCCTAGCCCTCTCCGGGCACCGACCGAAGGTTGGTCGGGAGAGGGGGAGTTTTTTGATAGGCACTAAGTCTGACATGCAGGAAGCATAAATAAAAGTGAAAATCGCATTTTGTTATAAATACTGCACGATGGGCGGGTGCGAAACCGTGCTAAGCACCCGCATGCACGAGCTTCAATCGCTGGGAGTGGATGCCCATATGATTTTTTTCGAAGGCGGCGAGGGGGAAAAACTATTCGAAGACTTGGGCGATCGGGTGAGTATTTGCCAAAATTCCTCGGACGTGGAAAAAAAGCTTTCCGCGCTGCAGCCGGATTTTGTTCTCAGTCTTGATACGCCTCAAATCCGCAAACACCTTGACCGTCGTTTATCGAAAATAAAATACGTATACGAAGTGCACACTCCGTATCCCGACGGCCTGAAACGATTGAAACATCAGAGTTGGCGCGGGGTTTCGGCAATACTGACCCCCACCCATGCCCACCGCGAACTCATATTATCGCTGCTAAACGGAAAGATCGATTGTCCGGTGGAGGTGGTGCCGAATCCGCTGCGGTCCGACTTTAGCATCTATCCAAAAACGCCCGCATATCCTCGTCCGATCGTGATTTGGGTGGGACGGCTCGATCCGCATAAGAATTGGCGGATGTTCATCGATATCTGCCAAAACCTCAATTTATTGGGCGCTGACATGGAGTATTGGATCGTAGGCACCACGAAGATTTCGCCCGTGCAAAAGACCCGGCTTTGGGAGCAAATAAAAAAGGCGAAATTGGCAAGTCGCTTTCGCTGGCTGCCTTTTGTGCAGTATGAAAAAATGGACCGGCTGTTAAGTTTTGCGGCCGCCTCGGGGGGATGTTTGGTTTATACCTCGCATTTGGAATCCTTTGGCATGGCGGCGGCCGAGGCCATGGCCAGTTCCTGCCCTGTCGTGGTGCCCGACGTGGGCGGATTCCACGATTTTGTAATCAACGGCGAGACGGGATACCGTTATCCGCCGGGCAATACCCGGGCCGCCGTGGATTTCATTCTCAAGTCGATTCAGGACGCGTCCGCCCGGTCCAGAATCACCGCGGCCGGATATCAACGAGTTCACGACAAGTATTCCGCCCGCATAGCCGTGCTCAAATTGATCGACACTCTGCAAAACCTGGCAAACAGTAATTATTCCAGAGAACAATATCTATGACCAAATTGAGAGTTTTACTTACGTTCGGCACCCGGCCGGAGGCGATAAAAATGGCCCCGGTGATTCACTGCTGCCGGCGGAACAGCCGACAAATCGAGAGCATCGTTTGCGTAACCGGACAACATCGGCAAATGCTCGATCAAGTCGTCGATTATTTCGGCATCCGCATCGACCGGGATCTGGAGTTGATGGCGCCCAATCAAACACTGGCCGACTTGACCGCGCGCTGCCTCGCCGGCCTGGACGCGGTGATTTCCGAATATCGCCCCGATTGCATTGTCGCACAGGGCGATACCACCACCGTCATGGCGGCTTCGTTGACGGCGTTCTATCGCCGTATTCCTTTTGTTCACGTGGAAGCGGGCTTGCGCACCGGCGATCTGCAAGCCCCCTGGCCTGAAGAATTGAATCGACGCATTACCGGCATGGTAACTGCTCTGCACTGCGCGCCCACGGCCAGCGCGGCCGAGAACCTGCTCAATGAAGGCGTGAGGGCCGATACCGTTGCCGTTACGGGAAATACCGTAATCGACGCCTTGCTTTGGACAGTTCAGCGCGAACGCAATCAAAATGCCCCCTGGCGAAAAAAATACGGCAGTC
>JBEKGL010000522.1:0-3244 GCA_050012815.1 Thermoguttaceae bacterium | reverse complement strand
ATTTCATCATGTTTAACGAAAATGTTTTTGGGTGGATCGCTCAACAATCCTTGTCCACCTTTTCCGGCCGGTATAGGTAACCTTCGATTTTCTTTTCCAGTTCGCGATGTTGATCCTGCCTTTCTCGGGCCTTGTGCAACACCGCCTCGGCCTGCTGCTTGTTTAGATCGCGCTTATTTTGCTGCTGTTTGTCTTGTTGCCGTTGGTTTTTGGCTTCGTCCTTTTTTTGCTGATCTTGTTTATTCTGGTCTTGTTTCCCCTGGTCCTTTTTTTGTTGATCCTTCTGCTGTTGATCTTTCTTTTCTTGATCTTTTTTCTCTTGGTCCTTTTTCTCTTGATCTTTCTGCTGCTGATCTTTCTTTTCTTTGTCGTTTTTCTCTTGCTCTTTTTTATCTTGGTCTTGCTGCTGTTGTTTGGGCAGCATGTCTTTGAGCAGTTTGAGCGCTTCCTGCTGTTTTGGCAAGGCCTCGTCGGGTTTATCCTCTTCCAAGAGCGAGGCGGATTGGTCGGCCAGTTTTTCCACCTTGGGGGCCGATTGCACGCCCAATTGCAGAGCCTCTTTTAAATCCCGGCGTTGTTGCTCCGCCTTTAATTGCTCGTCCGAACCAGATTGATCTTTTTCCGGCACGGGAGTGGCATTGGCGGCTGGCGTGGAAGAGGTCGCGGATTGCGCCGGCGGCGCCTGGTTGGCGACCGGGGTCGCATCGAGGTGCTCCAACTCCCGGCGGGCCTTGGCCGGGAGAATTCGTCCGTACCGGGCGATAAAGCGCTGGTTCCAGGCGGCCTCGTTGCCGTCGAACCGCGCCTGGGTATGAGGCGGTTGAGCCTTTGGGGCCGAAGCGTTTTGCTCGTCCGATTTCTCTTGCTTTTCCGCGGCGGGCGATTGGTCGATCAATTCCTCTTGACGTTTGATTCCACGCTGCACTAGGCCGGCGTACGGGGCGACGGCCATGTAGATCTGGTCGATCGTTTCCACTGCCTGGGATTGCGACTTGGCGGCCTCGGGCAACGATCCGCCTGCAATTGAATCGGCCGCCTTGCTCATCGATTCCCGGATTTCTTCGGCCAGGCTGCTAAGCACTTCAATCGCTTTTTGCACGTCGGCGCTGGGCGAGGCCGCTTGGTTCGCGCCGGCCTGTTGCGGAGGCGCCGATAAGGCCGTGACAATCTTGTCTTTCAACGGCTGGATCTCCTCGGCCAATGTGCGCTGGGCGTTCTCGGCCGCGCGGATCGCCTCGCGCTGCCGCGGCGAAGGTTTCGCGTCGCCCAGTTCTTTATCCGCTTGCATCAAAGAGCGTTGTTCGCTTTCCAACCATTCCAGGTATTGCAAAAGGTTCATGGCGTCTCGGCGTTTTTGCCGGTCGCGCTTTTGCCACACGTCCTGGATATGTTTGATCCACAGCCGCAGGGTTTCGAGATTGTATCGGGCGTCGGAATTATCCTTGTCCATGCTCAAGGCATCGCGATAATGCCTGGCCGCTTGGATCAAGGATTCCAGTGCGGCGGCGCGGGCGTCGCCTTCGGCCTCCTCGGGTTTATCGCCCAGTTTTGTTTTGGCCCTGGCTACCGCCACGCCGCCAAGATTGTAGTTTGCCAGCGCGGCCAACTTGTGATCCGACGCAGCGGCCGCTTTTTGGAACTGCTCGACGGCCTTGTCGAATTCTCCGCCGGCCGCGCACGCGCAGCCTCGGTCAAAGACGATCTTCAACTCGTTGGGCAGCGCATCGTCGGCCGCGGAAAAGGCCTCGGCCGCGGCCTTAAAATCGCCGCCTTGGAACTTGGCCATCCCCTCCAGCACCTTATCGGCCGCCTCGCCCGATCCGGCAAAAAGTAATGTGGATATCGATAGAAACACAGCGAGTACTAAAATTACCATCGACAGTCCCCTCTCCCGACCGACTTTCGGTCGGTGCCCGGAGAGGGTTAGGGTGAGGGCGTTCTGCATAAATGAATACAATATGCCGTAAATCTTTACCAGCCTTACCCTCACCCCCTGCCCCTCTTCCAAAGGTAGAGGGGAGATAATTTCAGGATGCATTATATGACACGGCAATTTGCGATTTGCAATTTGCAATTTACAATTTGCAATCATTTTATTTACTCCGTTGTCCGTTGGACCGGGCGTAAATCGGAATCATCCGCTCCAGGGCCAACAGGGCTATACCCAAGCCCAGGAAGATTTGATACTGCTCATTAAGGCGTTTTCGCTTTTGGTTTTCTTCCTCGCCCCGGGCAAGGTTGGCCAGATGGTCTTCGTAGACCTGGCCCAGATCGTAGGCTTTGGTTCCGGCTTGAATATTTGCGCCGCCGGTGGCCGTGGCGATCTGATTTAGCAAGCCCTGATCCGTTTTCGACCAATGTTCATTTTTATCGTCCTCCTTTAAATAAGTCATTCCGCCCGATTCTCCGCGCAGGGGAATGCGGGCACCTTCGTCGGAATCGCCCAATCCGACGGTGAAAATTTTAATGCCCTTTTCGGCGGCCTGTTTGGCGGCTTCCGGGGCGTAGGATTCCTGGTCCTCGCCGTCGGTCAGTAGCACGATAATCCGGTCGTGGTCGGACTTGGGCGGCATGGCCTCGATGGCCTTGCGGATGGCGTCGCCGATGAGCGTGCCGCCGCGGGGCGCGCTGTGGGTGTCAACTTCGTCGAGCACCGTGCGGAAGAAACCGTCGTCGGTCGTAAGCGGGACCTTGATTACCGGTTTTCCGGCGAATGCGATCAGTCCCACGTGGTCGCCGGAAAGTTTTTTCAACAGGTCGCGGATATCGGATTTCGCCCGTCCCAGCCGGTTGGGCGCCACGTCTTCGGCCAGCATGGAATTGGAAACGTCCAGGCAGATAAAGCAGTCCACGCCGCGCTGGACGACTTTCTCGAAATATACCCCGAACCGCGGCCTGGAGCAGGCCGTGATGATCGCCGCCAGACCTAATAACGCGAACGTTCCCTTGATCCACGGGCGCGTGCCCACAAGCGGCGGCATCAGCCGGGCGAGCATCGATGATTGGACAAACCGCCTTGCCGCCGCAGCCCGCTTGCGCTGGGCATAAACAATCAGCCCTGCAAGGAGCGGCAGAATCCACAGAAATAACAACATCGCGGGACGGTCGAAGATCATGGGGAGTATTTTTAGTTATCAGTTATCAGTTTTCAGTTATCAGTTTTAAGTGTTTACGGCAACGATCTAAACCTTGTGCATGCCAGTACCATTTCCAACAGCACCAAACCCAAGCCCGGAAATAAGGC
>JBEKGL010000521.1:0-3251 GCA_050012815.1 Thermoguttaceae bacterium | reverse complement strand
CGAGCCGCTCAGATCGCCGTGGCCCGGCCTGGGCCGATCAAGATCTTCCATGCGGTCGATTTTGTAGTCCTTATTGGGCACCATCAAGGCGATGGGACTGCCGAGGGTTATGCCCCGCCATACTCCGCTAAGGACATCGACATGATCGCTTTCCAGGTGTTGCCGGCCGCCGCGTCCATACCCTCCTTGGCGGCGGTGTAGTTCGGCGTCGATCGATTCCGCGCTTAATTGCACCCCGGCCGGAAATCCATCCACCAACGCCAAGATTGCTTTGCCGTGCGATTCGCCGGCGGTTAAATATCGTAACATGTTATTTGGTAAGGGTTTGTGTTAAAAGAGAAAAAGTTGGCGCGAGGGCATTTGAACTCACAATTTTACCTATACCTTCCTGTTGCGGATAGGGCGATTTTATGGAGGGAGATGTTGAACTTTTCCGATTAGGCTGAAAAGTTGTGTTGGGGGGGCGGCGAAAATTATTTTGACCATACTGATTGGATGGATTAATCCGGCATCATTCCCGTTAAAATGATCCGCTTAAAAGTATTTAGCCGAATTAGCCGGCCTTTCCGAGACGATGCTTTTTAACGAGTGTATGGATTCTATGTTGTCTTGGAAAGGAGTCTGTTATGAAACTCTTGCGAATATGCATTTCTTTGCTGGTGGCTGGTAGTGCAACCATAGCTTTGGGGCAATACGGATTGTATGGTTCGCCCGATCCGATCCAGATATCTCAGCAAACGCAATCTCAGCAAACACAACCGCAGCAAACGTCCGGTACGGTTCCTAGCGGCGTGTATGCGGCGCCTTCAACTGGCTATGCCGCACCGACAAGTTACACGGCACAGCAACCAGTGCGGTCATACCCGGTTCAGCAACCAGTACAGTCTTATGTGGCCCAGCAAACGCAGCCCTATGCAACTCAATCCACGCAGCCGTATGCAAGTCAACCGGTGCAGTCATACGCAGCCCAGCAAACGCAGCCCTATGCAACTCAATCCACGCAGCCGTATGCAAGTCAACCAGTGCAGTCATACGCAGCCCAGCAAACGCAGCCCGTGAAACCCGTGGCCACTTATGGTCAAATGGGTCCGCAATATGGCACACCTACAAATTCGCCTCCCATGTATTACACGGCCGCCGCCGATCAGTCGGTGGCAACCCAGCCTATCACTTCACAACCGGTCATGACTGTTCCGTCGGCCATGTCTGTTCCGCAACCGACTCCTGCAATGCAGGTTCCGGCAATGCAAAAAGTCTATGAGCCGGCGACTGCGCCCGGTGTTCAGCCGAACCCCGGGATGATGAACCAGATGCTTGCCGAGCAAGGTCAAAGCAATTCCGTTCCCGCCGGCGCTTGTGAAGGTTATATGCCCTCTACGGGCCAGTGCGGCGTATATCGGCCGAATGTGAATCGCTACGAGCAATCGGCCTGCGGCAATGTCGATTGCAGTTGCAACGAGATTTCGCTGTGGTATGGGTCCATCTCGGCGTTGGTTATGACCCGCGACCGGCCCAACAAGGTATACATCACTTACGAAACCGGAAATTTACCGCACAACGATTTTCCGCCTGACCAGTTTAGTTGGAGTTGGGGCGGCGAGGCCCGCTTCGGCCGGCGATTCTGCTGTGGATGCAATGCCGGGTATTGGGCATTGGAAGGCTCCTATTGGACATTGGGCAATTTCGATAGTTACGTCAGTCATACAAGCCCGGTCAGTGCCACCAATCCCAATGGCACGGTCGGCACGCCGTTGATAGTCAGCGATATTGAATTCGGGGGAACGCCCGGCACGGCCTGGTTCGATAATGCCGCCGAACATCGTTTGTGGCGCAGGGATGAGGTCCACAACGCCGAAATTAATATCGTCCGCGGGCAATGGTGCTACGGTCAAAACTCGCCTTGGGACCTGGGCTGGTCGATGGGCGTCCGCTATTTCCGCTTCCAGGAATCGTGGCGCTTTGGTTCGTTGGCCGGACCATTGACTGATCCGGGAACGGCTCCGCACTACTGGGGTCAAAGCGGCGGCCTGTACGAGGCTTACATCAGCGATCAGATCACCAACAACCTTATTGGCCCCCAACTCGGTTTCGAACTGGGCTACAACATGGGCCACAACTTGCGATTCTATTTGTCCCCGAAGGTTGGCATCTATGACGACTACATTACAAATAATTTCCAGGCCTACTTGGGCAACGGCGTCGTGGCCACGACCGGCCACAGCGGCGTGGAGGGAACGTATCCGGTCAATTCCACGGCCGACGCCGTTTCCTTCCTCACCCAGGTCGACGTAGGCTTGGACTGGAAATTCGCCCGTCAGTGGAGCGCCCAAATTGGATATCGCGTGGTGGCGGTCTCACGCATTGGTCTGGCCGACGCGCAAATTCCCTTTTACATCGTCGATATTCCCGCCATTGCCGAGATCGATAGAAACAGCGACCTGTTCCTGCACGGCGGTTACGCCACTATTGGGTTCAATTTTTAAGACAAGGTTCGTAATATAAAGCCGCGACCGGCGGTCGCGATCGATTGCATCCAGGGCAACCGCATTCCCGCGCGGCTGCCCTGGTTTTGTCATGGAACGTAGCCCGGCAAGTCTTTGGCCTCGGGCGAATGGGAAATTTTAATCGCCTCTTCAATGGCTTTTTCAAACCCGCCAGGGCGATTTTCTCCGACCTGCGATCGACTTCCCATTTTCCCACGGCGAACTGCGTGGGCCGGAGTTTGGCAATCTACACGCTGCAAAGCGCGCCTTCCGGAAGCGCCGGATCGTAGGGCACGGCTTCATCGGCCAAAACGAATTGCGAGAATAGGAGCAGCCAGCCTAAAAAAGGCAATTATAAATGCCAGGATGGAGAGTTCATCATGTATCCACCGCTAGCCATCATTCACCTTCCGGCAAAGCGATTGGAATTTGGGGTCGTGACGGATGGAATTGAAATCGGGTTCGTCGTCGATCAGCCGGCGGTAGTCCGGCGCGATCGACAGTGTCTGGGAGAGATAACGCAACGCGCGATTCTTGTTGCCCGCCAGGCTGAAATAACAAGCCAGATTGTAACGCAAAAGGGGTTCGCCGGGTTCTACAGCCAAGGCTTGTTCCAAGGCATTAATGGCCAAATCCAGGCGGCCGATTCGTTTGTAACACCAGCCCAAAGCCAAAAGCGCCTGGATGTTGTTGGTCGCGGTTTCGGCCGCGCGGCGCAACGGTTCGATGGCTTCCTCGAATCGCTTCAGCGAACGTAACGATTCGCCC
>JBEKGL010000520.1:0-3257 GCA_050012815.1 Thermoguttaceae bacterium | reverse complement strand
GCCCGTTCGACCGCGCGGAAACTGTTCATGTTTTTGACTTCGACGATGGGGGTGGCGATTTTTCCTTGCGGGGTGTCGATGTGCAGGTTGATGTTGGCGTCCACTCGCAGGCTGCCCTCCTGCATGTTGCAGTCGGAAACGCCGAGGTAGTTCAACAGCAGTTTCAATTCCGTGAGATATGCCTTGGCCTCGGCGGGCGAGCGGAGATCGGGCTGGCTGACGATCTCCAGAAGCGGCGTGCCCGTGCGATTCAGGTCGATGCGGCTGTCGGCCTTGCCCGAGACTTCGTCGTGCATGCTTTTGCCGGCGTCTTCCTCCAAATGGGCGCGGATGATGCCGATTCGCTTCGTTTCGACGCGGCCTTTGGAATCGGAGATGGTCAAATAGCCGTCGCAGCTTAAGGGCAGGTCGAACTGGCTGATTTGATAGCCCTTGGGCAAGTCGGGATAATAATAGTTTTTCCGATCCCATTTGGTGAAGTGGGGTATTTCGCAATTCAGGGCGACGGCGGTTTTTAAAGACAACTCGAAGGCCTTGCGGTTCATCACCGGCAGCGTGCCCGGCATGCCTATGCACACCGGACAGGTCTGCGTGTTCGGCGGCGCGCCGAATTTGGTGCTACAGGCGCAAAACATCTTGCTCTCGGCGAGCAACTGCACGTGCACTTCCAGACCGATGACGATAGTATAAGGTTCGCTCATGGGATTATGGGGTTGAACTTGGTGGAATCCTCCGGCATAAGCGCCGGGCTGCCGGGTATTAGATTTTTAATGACTATGTATGAACATTTTATAGGCGCAGTATAGCGTTTCCGGGCTGGGCGCAAAAAGGGTTTAGAAAATGAATTATCCATCTGGCATTTTTCTTTACAAGGAAATTGCTTGATTTACCCCCACCATCCGGGTGGCAGGGATGCCCTTTCGGTATATTCACTGCCGATAGATGTACCTGAATAACCCCAAGAAACAGTATTAACGGTTCAGCGGAGAAAGCGGAAAATAGCGACGGAGAACGGCTGGTAGCAATTTTTGTGGGGGAAACCACGTTATTCTTGCTTTGTTCAAGCTAATCTTAAAAAGGCGTGGATCATTATTCCAAGGATTAGATTTGAGGGCATCCTTGGGATATTTTGTGTAACAACCAGATTATTGGGTCTCGAATAATATATGTCGCATGCGGAGCAGGTTGCCAAACCTGCTTTTTGGGCAGATTGGCAATCTGCCCCACGACATTAAAAACCTGAGACTCAATGGCACCAAAAAACTCGACAATTTCATGAACCCGAACCCGACCAACTCCAAAGTGCTGGTAGTCGATGACGACCCGGCCATGCTGCGCATGCTTTCCCGATGGTTGGAAAAAGGGGGCTATTCAACGCGAGTGGCTTCGGACGGATTGCAGGCTTTGATGATGATCGAAGCCGATTGCCCGGATTTCGTGATCACCGACTGGGAAATGCCCAACATGGACGGCTTGGAGCTTTGCCGCAAGCTCCGCGCTCTTGATCTGCCGCATTATGTTTTCATCATGTTCCTCACGGTCAAGTCGGCTTCGGAGGAGATGATCGCGGGATTGGAAATCGGCGCGGATGAGTTTCTCTGCAAGCCTGTGTATCAAGAAGAGCTGCTGGCTCGGATGCGCGCGGGATCGCGGGTGTTGGAACTGGAGCGCCGGCTCAGCATGATGGCCCATACCGATCCATTGACGGGCTTGTTGACCCAGCGAACCTTCTACGAAATCATGGGGAAGGAATGGTATCGGGCGAAGCGTTATCAATTACCGCTCTCGTGCGTGATGTTGGACTTGGATTTTTTCAAGCTGATTAACGACATCCACGGGCACCAGGTCGGCGACAGTACTTTGAGGAAGGTTGCGGAGTTGTTGCTGGAGAGCAGCCGCCGCAGCGATTCCGTTTGCCGGTACGGTGGCGAGGAATTCTGCCTCCTGCTGCCGGAAACCAACGAAAGCGACGCCGCGGCCTGGGCCGAACGCGTCCGTATTAAGATGACGGAATTGGAGATCCCCGCCGGCGAGAAAATTATTCGCATAAGCGGCAGCTTCGGCGTGTCGCAGCGGCACGACGATACGCATACGCCGGAAGCCCTGGTCGATCAAGCGGACCAGGCCCTGCTTTGCGCGAAGCGAACCGGGCGCGATCGAGTGATCGACTACGAGTCGCTCAACGAAGCCGGCGAACTGGAACTGGTGACCACTGAGACCGATTTATTCAAAGACATTCTGGCGCGGCACATCATGACCCCCATGGTAATGTGTCTGCGGGAAGACCAGACCATAGGCCACGCCGCCGAGTTCTTTATTCGTTCCCGCATCAATTCCACGCCTATCGTCGACGCCCAGGGCAAACTCCGCGGCATGCTTTCGGAAAAAGATCTCATGGCCGCCATGATATCGTTGAATTGCTGGAAACATCCGGTTTCCAGCGTGATGCGACCCAACGTCATCACTTATGAAGAAGATACGCCCGCCCGCACCATCTATGAATTCCTCTGCCGCGTGGCGATGCGGCGAATTGTAATAGTCAAGGACGGATGTCCCACGGGCACCATCAGCCGCGGGACGTTGTTGCGACTGTTCCGCAATTTGGTGTGTAGCAAGGGTCTACTCGAACCTGAACAGGGCGAAAAGGCGCGCACAATTACCGATCAGCAACATTCCCGAGAACGTTTGGAGGAAACCACCCGCCAACTGTCGGTTCAGGTTTCCCAACTGCAACTGCACTTACAAGACGACAACACAGGCCTCATGCCTTATGTTATCGGCGGAGCGACGGGAATGCAGGGCCTGGTCGATGACTTATTGGCCTACGCCCAATACGCCGATTCCGGCAAGAGCTTTGCCACTGATGGGCAATTCATGATGACCGAGGGAACTTGCGCGGATTAAGTCAAATCAAGGTGAATCTCTATTATCCACCCTGTTCATGCTCCGTTCCCAGCGCTATTATCCGTCTGCGCCTCCACTGTCGGATGTAACATGCCAAGCAAGGCATCTGCACCAAACCTCCGCACCCGGAACAGCGAACCGGCCGGCCGGCAGGCGGAATGAAATACATATCCTTCTGAAAAAATCGGGGTGGATAATCGCGGCGCTTCCCTTGGGCAATGGCGCAAACCGTTCCTCGGCTAACGCCCATCCGCTGGGCAATCGCTCGTTGAGATAAACCGCCCTCGGCTAACATCTGCCGGATTTCCTTGACAACGTCGCTGGCAATCATAGCGATGGCTCCTTGGCATTTA
>JBEKGL010000519.1:0-3257 GCA_050012815.1 Thermoguttaceae bacterium | reverse complement strand
AAGACCATGCCCAAACCGGCGATCAATCCGCCCAGGATTCCGCCGATGGCGATGATCGCTCGGCCTGGACCGATGGGTTTTGCGCCCGCGTCGGGCGCGTCGATGCGGCTGATTAGGCTGGCGACTTTTGCCCCGGCCAGCTCTGAGCTGGCTTCGGCAAGATTCTGCTCGGCCCGTTCGGTCAGCACGGCGCGGTTGCGGTTCTCGGCGGTTTGATTTTCATAGGATGCGCGGATTTCGGCCAGGCGGTTCAATCGCTCGGTGGCCGCGGCAAGTTGATCTTCAAGGAGTTTTTGCCGGTCGGCGTTTAAACGCGTTTCGACCTCCATACTGCGGATGGCCAGGGCCAGTTCATCGTGCAAATGGCGTCCGATCTCTTCCTCGGCCTGGCGGGCGGCTTGCACCAGGGGGTGATCGGCCGAGCGGGCGCCCAGTAATTTAGCCGTTGCCAGTTGGGCGTCGAGCAGGCCGTCTTTTAAGCGCTTTAGCGAGGGCTGCGATTCCAACAGGCGGCTGGGCGCGGCCAACAATCGGCCCGGATCGTTTTGGGCCGCGTGCAGGACAGAGAGTAATTCCTGGTTGGCTTTTGCCGTTGTGCGGATTTCGCGTAATTGATTGCGGATTTCTTCCGCACTGCGTCTGAGTGCGCTGTCGCCGGCGCCGATATCTTGCATTGCCCTTAGCTCGGCCAAATCCCCGCCGATGCGGGTTTCCACGGCCGCCAGCCGGCCGGTGGATTCGGCGAGATCGGCCTTTGCCAGGGAAACGGTCTTGCTCAATTCGTCGACCATGCTGTGGGCCTTGGCGTCGCGCAGCTCCTGGAAGCGGGTTTGCAGGCGGTCGTAAATCGCAGAGTTCAATGCGATTGCCCGGGCGCGATCGTGATCGCGAACGGTGAGATAAAAGACTTCGGTCTTGCCGAATTCGGCGCCCTTGGGGGGCTGGAGTTTTACGGCCTTGCGACAGGTTTCGACGTCGCGGTCTGTTGGCCAGGTTTCTTTATTATTGCAGTCGGCCGACGGGCCGACTTGCTTTAAGGCCGCCTCCAACACGCTGCGGCTGCGGGCTATTTCCAAAAGCGTTTCCTGGATGGTTTTCATCTCCTCGGGCTGAGCGAACTTGCCCGGCCCGCGGTCGTTGTTCGCCGCCTCGTTGCGAACGATCAAGGCTTGCGATGCCTCCCACGTATCGCGGCATGTGAGTGCATAGAACGCAGCACCCAGGCTGATGACGAGCGCGGGCACGAACCAGAGCCTCCAACGGATGGCCAGGATGCGGATGAATTCTTTGGGACTGATTAGCGAATGTTGTGAATTGTTCATGGCTGGCTGGTTCGATTGGTTATTTGCCGAGGTTAAACGGTCTTATAGGGAAGCAAAGTCAATGCCAAGCCGGCGAAACTGTCGGGAAAACAGCCTAACATCTTGAAACGCAACGAGTTCGGCCATGCCGACGCCCGGCGATCGGCATCTTGACCTTTGGCCGTGCTGCCGGCCGTACACTGGTTGTTGCCAAAAAGCAACATGTTCACGGCGGACATCATTGGTGTTTTAGGCTTGCGGGAAAATCGGCTTGCATGTTGCGGGTTATGACCGAGAGTTAAATGACACTCTATGCTTTCAGCGATCAGCAGTCAGCCTACAGCCTAATGCCTATATGCACATCCATCTATTAAAAAGTCTCGAGGAATTGGCGCCTTATGCCGAAGATTGGGATCGACTGGCGGCGGAGGCGCCGTTTCGGGGCTGGACCTGGCTGTCGCATTGGTGGCGTTGTTACGGACCGGCCGATGACCGGAGTCAGACTCCTCAATTGGCCGTGCCGGCCGTTTTCGACGAGGACGACAAGCTCGTCGGAGTGGCGCCCTGGTATTTGGATTACTCGCTTACATCCGGCCGGGTGCTGCGGATGCTGGGCACGGGCGAGGTCTGTTCCGATTACCTCAGCCTGCTCTGCCAGAGCGGCATGGAAGAGGCGGTCGTCGAAATGGTCGCGGATTTTCTCTTGGACGCTCCGGCCGATTACCCCGATGAAGGCATGCCTTGGGATCTGATTTCACTCGACGGCGTGGATTTCGAGGATTACGCCGTCAATCGGCTGGCCGAGCACATGTCCGGACGAGGATGCGCGGTTCATCGGCGGCGTGGATTTAATTGCTGGCGTCTTGTTTTGCCCGCCGCGTGGGAGGAATATCTGGGAATGCTTTCCAGTCGTTACCGCCGGCAAATTCGTCGCCTGGAGGACGATTATTTTAAGAACGGCCGGGCGATTCTGCATAACATCGAGCAAATCGACGACCTGCCCTGGGCAATTGATCTTTTGATCGACATGCACCAGCGGCGGCGGCAATCGCTGGGCCAGCCGGGTAGTTTCGCCTCGCCGCGCTTCGAGGCCTTCATCCGCGGCGTGCTGCCGGAATTGATGCGCCAAGGCCGCCTGCAATTTTATTGGCTGGAACTGGACGGCCGGCCCGTCGCCTTGGAATATCATCTCACCGGCGGCGGCGTGTTGTATGAGTATCAGACCGGCGTGGAGCCGGAGGTTTTGGAATTTCAGCCTGGAAAACTCCTGAACCTGGCCGCCATTCGCCGGGCCATCGAGCAGGGCTATCGGGCCGTGGACTTCCTCCGCGGCGACGAGCCGTATAAAGCCCATTTCCGCGCCGTTGCCCGCCCCAGCCTGGAATTCCGCATAGTGCCAAATCGCCCCGCGGCCCGACTACGCCACAATATCTGGCTGGCAGGCAGCCGCTTGAAACAATGGGTGAAAGCAGGGGTAAGGGGCGAGGGAATAGGGGCTAGGGATTAGGGATTGGGGATTAGGGATTGGGGATTAGGGAAGGGACAAATCGTTTATCGAGTCTCACATAATGAATCTCACGATTTCACATCAGAGCCGGGCCCTGTCGGCCCGGAATTACCGGGGCGACACGCCCCGGCTCTGACTTTTCATGCGACCTTATTTTTCTGAGATTCAATAGCCGCGACCGGGCATGGACGGGCATCATGTGTAGCAGGGTCGGTCGGGAAGCGGGAAATGGCCGGTGGCAGTGGGCGGCGCGAAACCGCAAGCGGTTTCTTTCATCCCTCATCCTTTTCTCTCACTCCGGCGCGACGGTCACCAGTTCTTGGCAGACCGATTCGAAGTGCGCGGCGGATAGGGTTTTGCGTTCCTCGGCGAAGCCGATCAAAAGGGCCAGATCGCAGAGGCGGTTGATGCGCCGGGCAATGCCGCAGGTGAGCTAGTGGAGAGTGGGG
>JBEKGL010000518.1:0-3269 GCA_050012815.1 Thermoguttaceae bacterium | reverse complement strand
TCGGCGAGCAGGAAGGGTTTCACTATATCGTCATGCAACTTATCCGCGGCGTGGGGCTGGATACGATTTTTGCCGCGCTCCAACAAGCCGGCCCTGACGCGACGGCGGCACAAGACGGGTTCGACAAAGCGCCGCCTCGCTCGCAGCACGCAAGCGAAACCGTTCGACTCGCCGAAATGCTCATTGAAGGACGGTTCTGGCAATCCAGCGAGTCCGGCCCGTCGCAGTTTCGCTCCGCCGAAATCGCCGAGCCGGAGCGGATAAAGAAGGCCGCGGCTACCGAGCCGCAATCGGTCGAAGCGGGCGCGGCAACCGAGGGTTTTCAGATTTCCCGAGTCACCCAGGTGGGCCGGAGTTCGGATTCACCCGGCCGCGGCTGCGCCGCCCAGCCGGCCTTTCCCCAGACGCGGCGGTTCGGCCCGGCTTATTGGCGAAACATTGCCGCAATCGGCTTGCAAGTGGCCGACGCCCTGCACTACGCCCATGCCCACCATACCCTGCACCGCGACATAAAACCGGCGAACCTGCTTTTGGACTCGCAGGGCGTGGTCTGGATCACCGATTTTGGACTGGCCAAGGCCATGGAACAGGATAATGTAACGCAAACCGGCGCGCTCGTGGGGACGTTGCGCTACATGGCGCCGGAGCAGTTTTCCGGCCAGTTTGACGCCCGCAGCGACATCTACAGCCTGGGTTTGACTCTTTACGAGTTGCTTACCTTGCAGGCGGCATTCGATGACACCAACCGCAGCAATATGATCCAACAGATCACGCACGAGGAACCAATCCGCCCGCGCAAGCTCAATGCGAACATACCACACGACTTGGAAACGATCGTGCTGAAAGCCATTTCCCGCGATCCGGCGCATCGGTACCAGTCGGCCGGAGACCTGGCACGCGACCTCCAGTGTTTCCTCGAGGACCGGCCCATCCAGGCCCGCCGGGCCTCCGCCCTGGAACGTGTTTGGCGCTGGTCGCGGCGCAACCGGGTGGTAGCCGGTCTGGGCGCGAGCACGTTGGCGCTGCTGGTGCTGGTGGCCATCGTGGCGAGCATCGGATATGTGCGGACAAAGCAGGCCAACGCCGAAGAGGCCATGCAGCGAAAAAAGGCGGAAAACACCTCGGCCCTGGCCCTGGAAGCCCTGGACAACATCTTTCAGCAGTTCGCCCCGGACCGTGTTCCATCGGCATCGACGCTCACGGCGGTCGACGACTCCGGCAAGGAAATCACGGTCCCGGTCCAACCGGTGTTGTCTAAAGAAGCCGCCGCGCTCTTGGAGCGCATGCTCGCCTTCTACGACCGTTTGACCGCTCAGGGCGGCGACGACGCCAGACTTCGCCGAAAAGTCGCCGAGGCCAACCGCCGCATCGGAGACATCCGTCAGCGACTGGGGCATTATGAAGAATCGAAAGCCGCCTACTTGCGCGCAATCGAATTGTATAGGCAACTCGCGGAAACGCCCGAGGAAAATGCGGAACTTCGCACGGAGATCGCAAGAATCCAGAATGAACTCGGCAACGTGTACCGGGCGATGAATGAAGATAGGGCCGGACGCAACTCGCACCTCAACGCCCTTGCCACGCTGAAAAAAACATCCCCGGAATCTTCCCCCTCCGCCCAATATCAATACGAGTTGGCTCGCACATACTATTATTTAGCCAAGGGCCCCGGCCAGGGTCCGGGGCCTTTACCGCTTGCACTCGGCGACCGGCGCGGACCAGGCAATGGACCCGGCCGCGATCAGGGGCCGCCTCCGTTTGAATCCGGCGACCGGCGCGGAGAGCGTCCCGGGCCGATGGATTTTGACGTTACAGAGAAACCGCCTCCTCCGCGGCGAGAGGAAGGCCCGGACATGGCCGGGCCGCCATTCGAACCGCTCGATTTTGGTCCCGGTCCCTTCGACTTTTCGCCGGATTCTTTTTCGCCGTTTTCCGCTAATTTTCAGGGAGATCAGCAAACCAGTCTCAAGAAGGCCATCACTATTTTGGAGCGGCTGGTAGCCGAACATCCGGACGTACCGGCCTATAGCCACCTGTTGGCGCGCTGCTATCGGGAGACGCCCTTCCAAGCATTCGGCCGCCGCGCGGATTCAACCCGCGAAAACACTAACAAGGCCGTCAAAATTCTTCAAAAACTGGTGGAAGAATATCCGGATGTCCCCGACTACCGTTATGATCTCAGCGAAACCTACGCCATCGAGGACGCCCGAGGTCCGTTTTCCCCCGAGGCGACTGACTCGGCCGCCCGAAAGCGTTCGCGCGAGACGCTCGAAAAAGCCCTGGCCATATCCGAGGAACTGGTCGCCGAACATCCCAACATTCCGGATTACGCGGTCTCCCAGGTGTTCATTCGCCTGCGATTGGCAAATATCATTCAGGAAAGCGACCGCACCCAAGCGGAATCCAACCTCCACAAGGCCCTCGACCTGCAATCGGCGCTCGTGCGCCGCTATCCCAAAACTTCCACCTACAAGTTCGGCATGGCAATCATCTACGAGTCGCTGGCCGGGCTGCTGGAAAAAGGCGGCAATCTGTCCGAGGCGCGTTCCATGCTGCAGGCTTCCATCGACGCGCTTAAAGAACTATCGCAAAACGATCCCAAAGGGCCTCCCATCCGCGGCATACTGGCCCAGCATTACAGGAGTCTTGCCGAGTTGCTCCGCCGCATGGGCGAAAAACAAGCCGCCGCCGACGCCGAAGCCCAAGCCCGCAGTCTGCGACCGGGTCCGTGATAAACGCCCGGCGCGGACTAACAACCACAATCTAAGAATTTATGAGAGTTAGTGGGTGGTTGTCAGTTTTCAGTGACCAGCATTAAGTGCGAAGTAAAATGACAAATCGCACAAATGGTTATAATTATTCAATATGCAATATGCGATTTGGAATTTGAAATTTGCATAAAAAATGGATTGGGTTTGGTAATTTAGGCAATTTGCTTCCGCGCCATTCCGCCGCCGGCCTTTGACGAACTGCTCTTGCCGCCCCTTGTCGGCATTGTTACCATCCGCCCTGCTTGTCTTGGTAGATTAAGGAGGGCGGGCATTCTTGCCTGCCATAGGAGATTATCGACATGCCACGATTTACAGGTGGGACATGGTTGTTTGGTTGTTTGCTGATCGCGCTGGTCGGCTGCGCCGACAATCCCATGGTGCTCAAGGGCAAAGTCACGCAATACGAACAGCAGCAGCAAGCCATGTCGCGCCAGTATTCCGAATTGCAGAATCGGGCGATCGCTTTGGACAAAGACAATCAGGAAATGGGGCAACTCC
>JBEKGL010000517.1:0-3272 GCA_050012815.1 Thermoguttaceae bacterium | reverse complement strand
CCGCCGGCCCGGACTGTCGGCAGATCCAGCGCACGAACTGTTGCTTGATATTGTTATACTTCCAAAGATCGTACTGTTTATCGCCGATGCCCACGTGCGGCCAGGCCCAGAATACTCCGTGGTGATGGTAATGATCCTTGGGAAAATCATCGGTCAGGACTTCGCCTTGCAGTCCCCAAAGCGGATGTACGTAGCAGGCCCGTGTGCGGCGGGCGTCTTTTGCAGGCACTTTATCGTCGGTAATTTCGCCGTAGTTGTAAACGAACACGGGCGAGGAGCCGTCGAGTATCTTCAGCGATTTATCATCGACCTCTTGAAACTGAAAGGCGGGCTTTCCCCCGGCGTTTTGCGCGGCCGGTTTAAGCAGGAATTGCCGCGTGGCGGGTGAGTATTTACGGGGTGGGACATTCGCCATCACCGTAACGGCCGACTCAGCAGCCGTTCCATCCTCGTTCATCGCCGGAACGATTTGCGCGGCGATTTTATTGTCCGGAAAATCCATTTCCACCAATTGCCAATGACCGACGGCGTCTAATGTGACGTCTTTAGGCAAAGCAATGGATAACTGCAAAGGCGTTTCGGCGGCAGGCACTAGCAGGACAGGCACGGTCTGGGCAAAAGAAAGTTGCCCGGCAAAAATAATCCATAACATATAAATAACATTCTTCATGAAATATCTCATGTTCGTATAAACTAATAGATTCATTGTCAAATTTGGGTTTCCATTATTATTAAACCGATTATAGGAGGAAATAAATGAGTATTACGACCATTTTCATCACGAAAACACGAAAGGGCGAAAAGACGAAATGAATTAGGATGGTTTTATATTTCGTTTTTTCGTTCTTTCTGTTTTTCGTTGTGAAAAATAGTTATTTAATATAGTTCGCTGAATATGGCAAAAATGTTTTTAATTTCCTCTTCAAAACATTATTCAGTCTCTTGTAAGATATTTCATGTAGTCCATTATCCACGGATTTGTCCAGGGGTTCCAGGTAGGATAACTGGCAGAAAGCAGGGAAAAGGCCAAAAGCACCAGGGCGACCGCCCGGGTCCAACGCCACTTGGAAAGAAGGTCCGCGGCAGGCAGCATCGACAACAGCCATAACGGCGCGAGCCAAAACACCCAGCGGAAACCGCTTGTCATGCCGCCGTAGTTGCGCTCGCCCAGAGGCCGGAACAAATAGAATACAATGCAAACCAGCGATACGCCGCTGATAAGCATGGCCCATTGACGCAAGGAGCGGTCTTGGCCCCGCTTCAGACTGATGATAATTCCAGCCGCGCTTAGCAGCCAGATCGGTGTTAGGGAAAATATGCCGTGATGTCCCACAAGCACGTTCAAGGCGTATATTGCCCGGGACTGCTCGCCTTGGTCGGTTTCGGACGGATGGCGCCAGTAGCTTTCGATTTCCTTGCCGTTGCGCTGGAAAGTGTAGTCGTACCAATTGTCGCCCGGGCCGCGGTGCATGTATGGAAACGTGAGTGATCCGTGCGCGATCCAAGTGGTCGCGAAAAATGCGGCGGCGACAACCATCGCGGCCGGTATGTATGCGATCAACGTCTGCCGGGGGGCTTTCCATAAAAACGCCAAACTGATCGGGACGAACAAAGCCAAGGCGGGCAATTCGCCGGCGGCCGTCAGGGCGCCGAAAAATCCGGCAAGCACGAAATATCGGATGCGGCGGTCGTCGTCGCACCAGATTGGCGCAACGGCGTAAACCGCTACAGTGGCGCAGACTGCCGCGATCAAGTGATTGTTGATTGCCACGGCAAAGGTCGTCAGAAAAGTTCCGAATGTCGCGGCTGCGATTACGAACAAGCGCCCCCAATCGGTCGTGCCAAAGCGTTCGGCCAGTCGGGCGAGCAGGATAAAACTTATCGCAAGCGGAATGACGTTGATTATCACCAACATCATCCGCCCGATGATAAAGGGATGCGTGGCCAGCGACATCCCGGTGACATGATAAATAATCCAATATATTCCGGCCATCAGCGTGGCCATTAGCGGCGGCTTGCTCGAATACAGATGGCCGCCGTGCTTGACCATGTCGATGGTGTCCCAGTTGGGATCCTGGATAACTTTGTCGATAGCGTACGGCGCGCCTTCGACTCGCATATCCGGCTCGACCAGGGCCCGAACCGTGCACCACCGGCTGCGATCGTTGGCGCTGAGAAACGGTCTGCGCAGTTGGGCGTCGCGCCGCAATTGGGTCTCGATGCGGGACAATTCTTTTTCCAATGCCTCGCCTTCGAGCCCCTGCCGCCGGAGTTGCTCTTTGCGGCGGTCGAGTTCGCCGGCAATGCGGTTTAGCCGATCTTTTTGCAAGGCCGTGCGATCCACCGCATCCACGGCCAACACCCGGCCCAGCATCATCCCCACGCTCAGAGAGATCAGCAGCCAGTACGTGCCCTGGCGAATATGGAACGTGGTGTCGTCGCCGGAAAGATTCATGATATTAGTGAATGGTAGACTGTTAACTGTAAACGGTTAACGGTGGACAGTAGGCGGCGCGAAACCGCAAGCGGTTTTTTAAACGGAATTCATCCTTCATCTCCCATCCTTCATCCTTTACTCTTCTTTTCCGGCGCGTTCGGAAATCGAGTAGGTTTTGGTATGCGGACCGTGGTAGGCGATAAACAACTCGGCCAGGAATCCGATGGACATGAACTGTCCGCCCAGCAGCAACAAGGCTATGGAATAAAGCAGTAGCGGACGGCCGGATAGATGTATCACCTCCACGCCCAGGTCCAGACGCGATATGATCCAATACCCGGTGAGATAAATGAGCATCAAGGCCCCGATGACGAACGAGACCAATCCGATGGAACCGAGAATGTGTTGGGGCCGCTGTCCGAAGCCGGTAAGAAACTTGACCGTGAGCAGATCCAAGAAACCTTTAATGAATCGCCCGACGCCGTACTTGGAACGCCCGAATTTTCGCGGGCGATGGTTGATTTCGATTTCGCCCACGCGAAAACCCCGGCTTGCCGCCAACACGGGCACAAAGCGGTGCAGTTCGCCGTATAGCCGCACTTCGTCGAAAATTTCGCGGCGATAACACTTCATGCCGCAATTGTGATCGTGCAATTTAACCCCGGTCAGTTTGCTCACCAGGGCGTTGAATACCCGGGACGGAAATACCTTATGCCAGGGATCGTGTCGCACTTTTTTCCAGCCGCTGACCACGTCCAAGTTGTTTTGCATGGCGGCGAGAAAGCGGGGAATCTCGCGCGGATCGTCCTGCAAATCGGCGTCCAGCGTCATCACC
>JBEKGL010000516.1:0-3302 GCA_050012815.1 Thermoguttaceae bacterium | reverse complement strand
TTTGAAGAAGACATTTCAGTACGCACTCTTGCCCGCCGCCCGCCGGAAATCTGTGCCACGTTGGCCGGATTCATTTACAAAGCCACGCAAGTGGCCGTGCTCTTGCTGGCGGCAGGCACGATCCTAGGCGCGCTTTGGGCCGACGTGGCCTGGGGACGTTTTTGGGGCTGGGACGCCAAGGAAGTTTGGGCCTTGGTGTCGCTGCTGGTATACATGACGGTCTTGCATGGCCGATACGCGGGCTGGTCCGGTAATTTCGGCCTGGCGGTCGGTTCCGTGCTCGGCGCAACCGCGATCCTGATGGCCTGGTACGGCGTGAACTTCTTCCTGGGCAGCGGACTACATTCTTATGCCTCCGGCGCGGGCGGACAATGGGAAGTGGGCACGGCCGTGGTCGTCAATTGGATCTTCGTCCTCGCCGCCGCCTTCCGCTACCGCCTGGAAACCGGAACCCCCGCGATAAAGTGAAATGACTTACTCTTGTCTCAATCGCAGATGAGTCGAAGGCAATGATGCCTCGCGCGTTTGGGGGGCGACCGCTTGGGGCATGGGCAGATGCGTTATCAGCCAATCGGTTTGATAGGCGGCGGGCACTTGAACCGCGCTCTCGGGCGCCAATGTTTGAATAAATGCCGCCACCGGCTGAGATTGGGCCTCCGTCGCGGCAAGCAAACACAGTTGCCGGTCCGTGGTCATGACTGCGCCGCTTCGGGCCGAGGGACATTGTCCCGTGATCCGCAAACCCGCTCCGTCAAGAACCATGTCCAGGGCCAGGCGATCGTAAGGCACTTGTTCGCCGAGAAAATCAAGATTGGCGCCGCTGCTAAAATGTAAATGCTTTACCGCCGCTTGCAACAGCGAGCGGCCGACAACGCCCGGTCCGGCGACTACCGTGCCGCGGGCCTGTTCCAGCCGGCCGTGATGGAACCGGGCGGTTTGAATCGTCACGTCGGCGGCGCCGCTTAGTTTGTGCGGAAAATGTTCGCCCACCAATCGGTCCAAATCGACGCCCAGAAGTTGGCCGGTCACTTCGCCCGACCAATTGTCGATTGCACGTTCGCCGGGATCTTGATTGGCCCAAATATAGCCGCGAAATCGGCACCGCGAACCGAGCGTCCCCAGTTCCGGCAAACCGGCGGCGAGCAAATCGCAAGGCAGTTCGCCGCTTCCGGTATCTAACTCAAACCCGCTTGCCGGCGGAGTGGTTTGCCGGTTGCGGACCACGCGGATTTTTACAGGCTCCGTCATGTCGATGCCCGCAAGGCGAAAGGCCGCGATCGCCTGCACGCCGCCGGGCGGATAATCCATGCTTCCCTCCACTCCGGTCAGGGTTTGGGAATTTGCGCCCGCGCGCAAGGTCAATTCCCCGGCTGTAATGCGCAAATCCACGGCCGTGGGGCCGGTTTGACCCTGCATGACCCGTTGCAAGAGCTCTCCCAACTGCCGTAATCCGGCGGTTTCGATCTCCGCTTGCGAGGCCAGCAGGACGAGCGTCGGTTTGCCGCCGCCCTGTCCGTCGGCGTATGTTTTCCATTGGACCTCAAGCATCCGGCAGCGCAACAGACAGTGATTGGTTTCGGGATCGGCCAGTTCAAAGCCTTCGTACAGCACCGCTCCCGGCCGGAGGTTTTTCAGACCGGCCAGCCGCACGTCCAGCCCGAGTTGACGGCCCAGGCATTTCGCTTCCTCTTGAGCCGTCCAAGGCAGATGCCGCATTGCGCACCAGAAGGCCGCGCCCAGCGTAGGCGCGACGCAGAACAGGAAAAATCCCGCCAAACAAATCCGCCGCCGCGTTTTATCGTGCAACTGGAACATCCTTGTTCACTCTCAAAAAAATAAAAACACCACGGAGACACGGAGGACACGGAAATAAAATAATTAATTTACTCGGCGAAGTATGCCGTCTTTTAATAAGGGAACATTAAAGTTGATTAATAATCCGACCGGGAGTTTGCTCAGTTTTAAGTATGTAATGAGTTGGGCTTCGTGAATAGGCAAAATGGTTTCGATGGATTTCAGTTCCAAGACAATGGTATTTCCTACAACTATATCTATACAATAACCGCAATCCAACTTTATATTCTTGTAACAAATCGGTAACGGCACTTGTCGCTTGAAGGGCAAATTACGAACGCTTAGTTCATGGCACAAACATTCTTCATACGCCGATTCCATTAATCCCGGCCCAAGTTCTTTGTGAACTTCAATCGCCGCGCCAATGATGGATTCCGTCAGATTATCATGTTTTAAAAATCCCATTATTTCCTTCCCTGGCATTGGGATAAATAAATCTTTAATTCTTCTCCGTGTCCTCCGTGTCTCCGTGGTGTTTTACTGCTTTTCCGCTTGTAGTTTCTTTTCTGCCAATTCGTGAAATAGTTTGTAGCGGGCTTGCATTTCTTCCAGGCTGTCGCCGCCGAATTTGTCGACCATTGCCCGGGCGATTTCAAAGGCGACCACGTTTTCCAGGATGCAACTGGCGGCGGCAACTGCGCAAAGATCGCTCCGTTCGTACGCGGCCGCTTCTGGACGCAGGGTTTTCAGATTGACCGATTCCAACGGGCGGGCAAGGGTGCTGATGGGCTTTTTCGCCGCGCGGATCACAATCGGCTGCGAGTTGCTCATGCCCGCCTCCAGTCCGCCGGCGTTGTTCGTGGGCCGGGTGAAACCCAGAGAGGGCGTATCGGCCAGTTTTGGATCGTAATGAATCGGGTCGTGCACTTCGGAGCCCGGCCGCCGGGCCATGCCGAATCCCAAGCCGATCTCCACGCCCTTGATGGCTTGGGTGGCCATTATCGCCTGGCTCAACCGGCCGTCGAGTTTCAGATCCCATTGCGTGTGCGAGCCTAAGCCGAACGGTACGCCCTCGACGCGGACTTCAATTACCCCGCCCAGCGTATTGCCTGACTCGCGCATCCGGTCTATCAGGGTTTTGACCTCGGCGTCTTGATCCGGATTGAGCGAATACAGTTCGCTGCGGTCGCGCAGTGCGTGCTGCTCTTGCGATGTGCCCGGTTTGGAGTGAATTACAATCGATCCCACCTCGACTACATATCCGAAAACGGTAATGCCGAAGGGACTCAATAATTGTTTAGCCAAAGCGCCGGCGGCGACTCGGGCGGTGGTCTCTCGGGCGCTTGCCCGCTCCAGGATTGCGCGGATTGAACTAAGATACTTGATCGAGCCGCTCAGATCGCCGTGGCCCGGCCTGGGCCGATCAAGATCTTCCATGCGGTCGATTTTGTAGTCCTTATTGGGCACCATCAAGGCGATGGGACTGCCGAGGGTTATGCCCCGCCATA
>JBEKGL010000515.1:0-3304 GCA_050012815.1 Thermoguttaceae bacterium | reverse complement strand
GATCACGAATTTTTACGATTACAATCGCGACGGAAAGGTCAACGCCACCGACGACCTGATCGCCCGGCACAATCGGACCGACGGCGTCGGCGCCGATCCTTTGCAATTGATCGCCGCGCCGGCGTCCGGCGACGCCTTGCAGCCGTTGTCGGCGGCCGCGGATATTGAAGAAATATCGCAATTGGTTACTTTATCGGAAGATAATACAACATCCCAGCCGGCGACTTTGTCGGCGGAAATCGCAACCTCGCAGTCGGAAATACTGCCGACAGCGGCGGGAAACTCAAATCTTTTTAGCACGATTTACAACGCTGAAGCGTCGAACAACTCGGTTCCCACGCTGGAGCGTGGGAACCAGAATTCTACGCTGGAGCGTGGGAACCAGAATTCTACGCTGGAGCGTGGGAACCAGAACTCTACGCCGGAGCGTGGGAACCAGAACTCTACGCTGGAGCGTGGCAGCCAGATATCGGCCGCGGGCAGTGCGGTCCGCGATTCTTCACTTACGATATCTTTAGAAGGACGCCAACTGTTGAGTATTTCGCTCGGTCCGGCAGCGCCGCTTCAGTTAATGACATTGCGGCCGACGACGGCGGAGGGTTTTGCGAGTTCATTCCCGCGGCGCAGTTATGAATCACACGGCTACTCGGGTTTGGCGCAAGACCGCTTGCACGACGCAGTTTTCGCCCGCTCGATTGCGATACTTTCCCTCACGGCGGAAAACGTCCTGCCCGAGGATTCATCCGCACCGGCCGATATCGAGACCATCCTTAACGATCGTCTGTCGCTCAAGTCCGACAAATCCCTCAGCCGTGCGATTGATGCCGTACTAGCAGCCACGCGGCATAAACAAGAATAAGAGCCAAACAGGGCGGACATTCTTGTCCGGCATAACCAAATCAGGAGGGCGGACATTCTTGTCCGCCTCAAAAAGACAGGCAAGAATGCCTGTCCTCCTGGTCATGGATGCCTGTCCTCCTGGTCATGGATGATTTTGAGGAGGCGGCAATGGAGTCGGCTGAGGCGGTGTTTCCATAATTCCGGGCACGGGTATCTGCTCTCCGGACTGCCCTGCCGGCGCACCTACTTGCGATGCGGGAGCGTCGAAACGAGTCTGCCAGCCGCCACCAAGGGCCTTATACAGCAGGACCAGGTTGTTGGCCACCGTGCCCTGGGCCACGGCCAGCAGGTCCTCTTGCTGGCTTAAAAGCTGTTCGACGGTCAACACGCGATTGAAGTCGGTCTTGCCCGCGTTGTATTGGTCTCGAACCAATCCCAACGATTCGGTGGCCGCCTGCGTGCTTGTGGCAAGGTATTTTACCTGTTGCTGGAACTTGAGGAATCCGACCAGGGCGTCTTCCGCCTCGGCATTGGCCTTAAGAACGGTATTCTGATACTGATAGGCCAATTGCTGGAATCGAGCGTCCTGGACGCGAATGTTGTTTACCAGCCGGCCGTAGTTCAGAATGTTCCAATTAAACGACGGGCCCACGTTTCCGGCAAAAGATCTGGCATCGAACAAATCCTGGAACCTGGTGGCATCGTAATAGATTGTCCCATTAATGGAAAAATGCGGGTACAGGTCGGACGTGGCCACTCCGATAAGTGCGCTCTGGGCGGCAACCTCGCGTTCAGCGCGGAGTACGTCGGGACGCCGGCGTATCAAGTCGGCGGGAATGCCAACCGCAACTTGCGGTAGCGCGGACGGAATTGGCCGGCGGCCGCCTAGAACATCGTCCAGACCTCTTGGCGGCATCCCCAGCAGGATGCACAACTGATCGGCCGCCTGGCGCCGGGTCACTTCCAGGGGCGGAATGGTCGCCTCGGTTTGCGCCAGGTTCGATTGACCCTGGGTTACGTCGAGCCGTGTAGTCGCGCCGTTGCGAAACTTCACATCCGCCAGGTTCAGGCTTACTTTCTGGATATCCACGTTCTTCCGGGCGTACTCCAGGCGCTGCTCGGCCGTGCGGATATCGACGTAGCTCTGGGCGACTTCCGATAAGAGCAGGACCAAGACGTCGTCGTAATTAAAGATTGATGCATCCAGTTTTGCATCAGCTGATTCGAGCGCCCGGCGGAAGCTGCCCCAAAAATCAAGTTCCCAGGCAAGGCTGGCGCCGGTTTGCCAATCGTTGTAATAATAATTTGGAGCGCTGTTGGCACTGTTCGGGCTAATATTATATCGCGTGTAACTGCCGAATGCCTGTTGCGTTTGCGGGAACAACTCGCCTGCGGCGATGCCGCGCTGGGCTCGGGCCTCGATTATCCGAAAGCAGGCGACTCGCAAGCTAAGGTTCTGCCGGTAGGCCGTGTATATCAGGGAATCGAGAACCGGATCGTTAAACGTATTCCACCAGGCATCGACTTTGGCCGGTTCGCTGCTGACGTTCGGATCGGCGGAATCGATCCATTGGCTGGCGACCGGGGCCACTGGCGGACAGTAGTTAGGACCGACCTTAAAACCATTTCGCACGTAATCTCGAAAACTTGTGCAGCCGGTCGAAAATGTCAAGAGTATGGCCAAAGCGGCAGGCAGTAACAGGCGATGCCCAGTCCATCGAAAAGTATTTCGAGCGCCGGCAAGTCTGTTTTGTCGTTTTGGGGCTGTTTTTTCCGTCTCTCGATTTGCCGTAGGCATGGGTCCGTCCATCAGTAGAATCGATAAATCCGTTTCCTTAGTAATAATCGGACCCCCGGGGCGTGGACAAGGACTCAGCTTATCGCAGCCGGTATATTTTGCGCAGTTTAACAGTTTCGAGTACAACCGATACTGTTTAACACAGGTTATCCACAAATTTACACCAGCCCGAAGCGCAAGCGAGTGATGGCAAACAGTTTACCCTTGCTTGCGCTTCGGGCTGGTGTTTCGCAATCTGCGCCACAATATTAGAAACCTGCTACTCAATTAACATCTGACACAGAGGCGGAAGCGGAATCCGCGCGTTTTTGCAGGCGGCGATCTTTAAACCACTGAATCACGTAATAGAACACGGGCGTGAGGAATATGCCGAACATGGTTACGCCCAACATGCCGCTAAAGACCGCGGTGCCCAAGGTGCGCCGCATCTCGGCGCCGGCTCCGCTGGAAACCACCAGGGGAAGCACGCCCAAAATAAAGGCGAAGGAGGTCATCAGAATCGGCCGTAATCGCAGCCTGCATGCCTGGATGGTCGCCTCGAATCGCGGTGAGCCGGATTCCCGTTTCGACTTGGCGAATTCCACAATGAGGATGGCGTTCTTGCTGGCCAGGCCGACCAGCACGACGAAACCGATTTGTGTGAAGATGTTGATGTCCATGCCCGCC
>JBEKGL010000514.1:0-3308 GCA_050012815.1 Thermoguttaceae bacterium | reverse complement strand
TCGCATCCACAGGCCGCCACACAGGGGCCGGACATGCCGCGCATGGGATGGGGGATCAGGCAAAGGAATTTCAGCGGGCCGGGGCCGGTATTTAGGAATTGATGGACCTGGCTGGGCGGAACAAACACGGTGCTGCCCGGTTGGAGCGGATGTTCCTTATCGCCCTCGAGCACTACGCCTGTTCCCTCCAATATGAAAACTTCGTGTTCATAAGCGTGGGCGTGTTTTGGGGTATGGCCGCCGGGCGATATCTCGAATTGCCGCATGGAAAAACTCGGCGCGCCCTGGTCCGGGCCGATCAGGCAACGCATGCGGCAATTGACGGCCCCGTCCATCTCGACCGGCGCGGCCTCGATTTGTTCGTAGTGCATAACTCTCATAAGAGTCCTCGATCCACGGTTTACAATTAACAGTTTTCCGCTGACGGATTACAGTAGGCATGGGACAAATGCGAAACCGCAAGCGGTTTTTATGAAGTTTTCAGTAATCGGTTTTCAGTTTTCAGTTATCAATGGGTCAGTAAACTGACCATCCCTTTTGGTTATCAATGGGTCAGTAAACTGACAATCCCTTTTGGTTATTAATGGGTCAGTAAACTGACCATCCCTTACTAATCCCTATCCTCTACTACGAGCATCCCATGCTGTTGCCGCAGTTGTGGCACAGGTAGCAATTGCCGTTGCGCACGGTGATTGCGCCGCAGTTGTCGCAAGTGGGCGCATCGGTTTGAAATGCGGCGAACTGCTCGTCGCGGGCCGACGGGTTGGGGGCGGGTTCGGTCATGATTATTAGCGGGCTTGGCTGAGCAGCAGTCTTTTTAGACGCGGCGGCGCCGTCGCGGCGAGCTGAACCGTTGCCGCCCGACGCATTCTGCCCGTTCGATTTGCCCCGCATTGGGCCCGAAGACCCGTTCGACGAGGCATGGCTTTGGTTTTTGGCCGTTCCTTGCCCGACGTTAGGCCCGCCGGCCGTCGTGGCGGCGGGCTTGATCTCTTTTTCCGCATCGCCGCGTTCCACGTGCGGCGCCTCATCCGGACCGGGCGGCAGGCCCTTGTTGGCTTCTCTATAGCCGGGCAAAAACTGGATGCCCAGCCAGCGGAAGATGTAATCCACGATGCTCTTGGCTATACGGATATCGGGATTTTTCGTGAAACCCATGGGCTCGAAGCGGGTGTGGGAAAACTTATTCACGTACACTTCCAGGGGCACGCCGTACTGCAAACTCATGGAAACCGCGGTGCCGAAGCAGTCCATCAATCCGCCCACGGTGCTGCCTTCCTTGGCCATGGTGATGAACAATTCTCCCGGCCGGCCGTCGGGATACAAGCCCACGGTGATGTAGCCCTCGTGGCCCGAGACGTTGAATTTATGGGTGATCGACTGGCGAGTGTCCTGCAGACGTTCGCGGCGCGGTGCGGATATAATCGGTTTTTCCAGACCCTTGTCGGATTTCGACTTGGTCATAAGCGGCTGCACTTCTTTTGATCCGTCGCGATAAATCGCCAAGGCCTTCAGTCCCAAGCGCCAGCCTTCGGTATAAGCGTTGGCAATGTCTTCAGGCGTGCTGTTTTTGGGCATATTCGCCGTTTTTGAAATCGCGCCCGAGATAAAGGGCTGCGCGGCGGCCATCATCTGAATGTGTGCGCGCCAGGGAATCGATCGCTTGCCGTTGTGGGGCGGGAACGCGCAATCGAAGACCGGCAGATGCTCGGGCTTCAAATCCGCGGCGCCCTCGATGGTGTCGTTTTTGTCGATATAATCCACGATGGCCTCGATTTGAGCGCCATCGTAGCCCAGTGTTTTAAGGGCCAGCGGCACGGTTTGGTTGACGATTTTCAACATTCCGCCCCCGGCCAACTGCTTGTACTTCACCAGTGCGATGTCCGGCTCGATGCCCGTGGTGTCGCAATCCATCATAAAGCTGATCGTGCCGGTGGGGGCCAGCACCGTGGCCTGTGCGTTGCGGAATCCCTGGCGTTTGCCGTGCGTTAGAACCGCGTCCCAAAGCGACTGGGCGGCGTCGAACAGATACTTGGGGCAAGAGATGATTTCCTCGACCTTTTCCCAGTGCATTTCCATGACGCGCAGCATGGGCTCGCGATTTTTTTCGAATTCGTCAAACGGCCCGACCGCGGCGGCCAATTCGGTGCTGGTCAGGCAGGCCGTGCCGTGCAGGATGGAGGTCAAGGCCCCGCAAATTCCCCGGGCTTGGTCCGATTCGTACGGCAGGCCCCAGGACATAAGCAGGCTGCCCAAGTTCGAGTAGCCCAGTCCGATGGGCCGGAAACGATGGCTATTAAGCGCGATCCTTTTCGTGGGATAACTGGCATGATCCACCAGGATTTCCTGGGCGATAAACACGACGCGGCAGGCGGCCTTGAACCGCTCGACGTCGAAGGCCCCGTCCACGCGCCGGAACTTCATCAGGTTTATGCTGGCCAGGTTGCAGGCCGAATCGTCCACGAACATGTACTCCGAGCAGGGATTCGAGGCGTTGATGCGGCCGGAGTTCGGGCAGGTGTGCCAGCGATTGATGGTGGTGTCGTACTGCACGCCCGGATCGCCGCAACTCCACGCCGACAAGGCCATTTTTTGGAACATTTCCCGGGCCGGATACGTTGGGCCGGCCTTGGCGGGATCGGTTACCCAGTGCGTTGTCCAGGGCTTGTCTTCTTCCACCGCCCGCATGAATTCGTCGCTCACGCGCAGGGAAAGATTTGCGTTCTGGAAGAGCACCGAATCGTAGGCCTCTTGCGGATCGTAGCCTTGCTCGATGAGGAGGCGGACCTTTTTTTCCTCGCGGCATTTGCACTCGATGAATTCCAACACGTCGGGATGCCAATCCTTGATGGACTGCATTTTGGCCGCCCGCCGCGTCTTGCCGCCGCTTTTGACCACCGCCGCGATCTGATCGTACACCCGCATGAACGACAGGGGGCCGGACGGCCGGCCTCCGCCGGAAAGTCTTTCGCGGTGCGATCGCAAGGTCGAGATATCCGTGCCCGTGCCCGATCCGAACTTGAACAACATCGCCTCGCTGCGGGCAAGCTCCATTATGTCTTCCATGTTGTCCCGCACGCTTTGGATAAAGCAGGCCGAGCCTTGGGGATATTCGTAAGGATTCTCGGGCTGAGCGATCTCCTGCCGCGCGGCGTCCCAGCACCAACTACACATCGCCCCTTTGACGCCGTACTGGTGATACAATCCGACGTTGAACCACACCGGCGAATTGAACGAGGCGTACTGGTGCAGGCATAGACAGACCAGGTCGCGGTAGAAGCGCTCGCCATCGGCCTTGGAGGCGAAAT
>JBEKGL010000513.1:0-3315 GCA_050012815.1 Thermoguttaceae bacterium | reverse complement strand
GGCGGCGGCGAGGTGCAACTTACGGTGCGCCGCCAGTCGGGAAAGACCGACACCATAGCCGTGAAAATTCCCCCGGGCATTGAAGACGGCAAAAAAATCCGCATTCGCGGCCAGGGCGAGACCGCCTCGCGCGGCGGCACGGCGGGCGATATCCTGATTACCGTGCGAGTGGCCCCGCATCCGTTTTTTCAACGCCGCGGAAACAACCTGGTCGTCAAAGTGCCGGTCACCCTGGCCGAGGCGGCGGCGGGCGCGAAAATCGAGGTTCCCACGCCCCGCGGCACGGTAAGCGTCAATATGCCGCCGAATACCTCCAGCGGCGCGAAACTGCGCGTTAAAGGTTATGGAGTGACACCCAAGAATGGCGAGGCCGGCGATCTGCTGGCCGAAATTCAGATCGTCTTGCCCAAGAAACTCACCGCGGCCGACCGCGATGCGCTGGTGGAAATCGATCGCCATTATTCCCAAGAGCCGCGGAAAGATTTGCACTGGTAGGGGAACTGTCCCAATTTTCGCGGGGCGAAAATGGGACTGCTACCTTCCCAACAATCAGAAAACCGAATATGAAAGATCAACGATTTCGCCCGGAATATCACATCCGGCGCAATGCGGACTTTCAGCGGGCCTACCGACGTCGTGCCAGCGCGTCTGACGACCGGCTGTTGCTATTTGGCTGCCCGAACGATTTGCCGTATCCGCGATTGGGTCTTTCGGTATCGCGGAAATTCGGCAACGCCGTGGCGCGGAACCGTTGGAAGCGGCTGCTGCGCGAGGCCTTCCGCCTGTGCCGCGAGGAACTGCCCCAAGGGATCGATTTGGTGGCGATTCCGCGCGGCGACGAGGATCCGGAATTGAAACTATTACTGCAATCGCTGCCCGAGTTGGCCGGTAAGATCGCCAAAAAAATGAATCTCCCATAAAGCCGCAACCGCCGGTCGCAAAAATGGCGCGACCGCCGGTCGCGGCTTTGTGATATTGTGGTATTATGAAAAGCGGCGTTATGGGTAAATTGTTCCGTGTCATTGTTGCATTGCCCGGCCGGGTATTGATTGCAGCGGTCTGGCTCTATCGATGGACGCTTAGTCCCGTATTGGGCCGGCACTGCCGTTTTGAGCCGAGTTGCAGCAAATACTTTATCGGCGCGGTGCGAAAATACGGCGCAATCCGGGGAACTTGGCGGGGCATCATGCGTATCTGCCGCTGCCATCCCTGGAACCCCGGCGGATACGATCCGCCATGAAACAAGGATGAAGGCGGAAGGATGAAGGATGAATTAAAGGATGAAGGTGGAAGGATGAAGGATGAATGAACGACTGAAACCGCTTGCGGTTTCGCGTTGATAATTGAAAATAAGGCGTTGAAATCCGACTTCTTAAAAACTGATAACTGATTACTAAAAACCGTAAACCGTGAACTGTAAACCGTGAACCGTGAACTGTAAACTGTGAACTGATAATCATGGAAATAATCGGACTGGGCACCGACATTACCGAATGTCTGCGGATCGCGCGGATGATCGAGCGGCACGGCGAATTGTTCATCAATCGGGTGTACACCCCCGACGAAATCAGCTACTGCCAGAGCCGCAAGCAGGCGACGCAACATTTCACCGGCCGTTGGGCGGCCAAGGAAGCCGTGCTTAAGGCATTGGGCACCGGGTGGCGAAGGGGGATTTCCTGGCGCGACATGGAAATCCGCAACGATCACCTGGGCAAACCGGTGGTCGCAGTACGCGGCGGCGTGGGCGAAGTGTGCGAACAACTCGGCATCCGCGAAATCCTGGTCACAATCTCCCACTGCCGCACTTATGCCACAGCGGTGGCCGTCGCGGTGGGGGAGAAAAAGGAAGGATGAAAGATTAATAAATGCTGAATGCTGATGCGCATTACGACTAAAACCGCTTGCGGTTTTTTACTGGGCACTAAAGTGCCCAGCCCTAAGCCGCACTGGGCACTAAAGTGCCCAGCCCTAAACTGAGAGATTATATTATTTCAGCAGCATAAAACGATTGCCGCTTTGCGTGCGGACCAGCAGCAGGATGCCTTTATCCAGGGATTCGTCTTTAATGGCGGCCTTGAATTCGGCCGCCGAACGGACCGGTTTTTGGCCTACGCGAAGAATTATCATCCCTTCGCGAATGCCGTACTGTGCAGCGACTGCCTCGGGTTGCACCGCGCTTACAATCACGCCCGAGTTGGCGCCTAAGCCGAGTTTCCGGGCGATTTCCGGCGTCAGGTCGCTTACTTCGACGCCTAATTCCTCGCTGATTAAATTCGAGCCGCGCCGGTTGTTCTTTTCGCGGCCCGGAGCGGGAAGGGCCTCGGACGTCAATTTGCCGGGTAGTGCCTGCACTTCCGCTTGTAGTTTCATCTTTTGTCCGTTTCGCAGGATCTCCACTTGTTGATTGGATCCATTGGGCGATCGCTCGACGATCTCCTGCAATTGTTGGGGATTGGTGATTTTCTTTTCCGCGAAGGCGAGAATAATATCTCCCTCCTGTAATCCGGCCGCGGCGGCCGGGCTATTTGCGAGCACCTCGCTTACGATCACGCCGGAATTTGGGGGCACGCCCACATGATCGGCCAATTCGCCGTTTATCTCGCCGATTTTTACGCCCAGATAGGCCCGCTTTACCGCGCCGTTTTTAATCAACTGCGGGGCTACCCATTTGACAAGGTTGCTGGGAATGGCGAAACCTATGCCTTCGTATGTGCCGGTGCTTGATTCGATGGCGGTATTGATGCCGATGACCTCGCCGTCGAGATTCACCAGGGGTCCGCCGGAATTGCCGGGATTGATGGCGGCATCGGTCTGCAAAAAGCTTGCCCGGCTGTCGGCCGAGAGCACGCGGCCTTTTCCGCTTATGATTCCGGCGCTGACGGTGGAATCCAATTCGAAGGGACAACCGACGGCAATCACCCAATCGCCGATGTCCAGCGTGTCGGAATCGCCCAGCGTGGCGGCGGGCAGAAAACCGTTGGTTTTGACGCGCATAATTGCCAGGTCCGACTGTTCGTCGGTTTTAATGTCCGTGGCTTTCAATTGCCGGCCGTCGACCAGTTCGACCAACACTTCGTCCGCGCCTTCCACTACATGGTTATTGGTGAGGATGATTCCTTTAGGGTCGATAATTATGCCAGAACCCACGCCCATGCGAGGCGGAATCACTCCGTGAAATCGCAGACCGGGCGGAAAATCATCCCCGTCGAAAAATTCTTCAAAGGGAGTTCCTTGCAGGGGATTTTCCCCCTGCATTTTGCCCGTTGACCCCTCCACGCGTTTGGCCTTGCTAATGTTTTTGATTTTGACGACCGT
>JBEKGL010000512.1:0-3333 GCA_050012815.1 Thermoguttaceae bacterium | reverse complement strand
GCCCTTTTCGTTGGTAACGAGCGAATAGCGAATTTGCCCCAGAACCATGTCGGCGACCCGGCGGGTGAGCAATTCGGCCAAAAAAACCGCCACTCCGGGACCTTCGAATCGCAGCCGGCCCATGTGCGAGATGTCGGCCATGCCCGCTATGCCGCGCGTGGTTTGATGCTCTTGGATAATCGAGGTGAATTGAACCGGCATCATAAAACCGGCGAATTCCACCATCCTGCCGCCGTGCGATACATGCCAATCGTATAACGGAGTTTTATTCATGTTGGCAAACGTCCTTGTTCAGGCTCCAATAGACCGATGACTGATTTTAAACATCCCAATGTTAGTCACGTATTCTTCCTGGAAAGAAAAAGCATTTTAACCTTAGGCGGAAATCCGACCAGGGGGCTGGAGAAAATCTTTTTCCGGAAAGCGTTGCTAGAAGCGCCCGGCATTCATTCCTTCAAATAAAAAAGGCCATCTTTCCAGATGGCCTGGGGGATTCATGATGTTAGACATTGCCGTTCAAGCGGCTGCTCTGCGCTTGCGCAGGAAAGATATCAGCAATCCCGCCGCCGTTAGACCGGCCAAAGCGGCCGTTGAAGTCGGTTCGGGAATCGGGTTGGATTCCAATGTGCCGTTTATGTCGCCCGTGCCGGAAGCGATAAAAGTGCTCAGATAATTGCCGCTCTTGTGCACGTCGGTCAATTTAGAACTGGAGATTACAAAGGAAATTTGGTCTTGCGTGCTGAGGGTCAAACCAAAGGGGAGCTCTTGGTCCACAAGGCTGTCGGCCAGCCCCCCGACGGTGATGTAAATTCCGGCGCCGCTATAATAAAGTGAGAGTTGATTTAGGTTTAAACTTAACAGTACGTTCGTTTGCGATCCGTTGTTTTGCAGCAAGTCTAAACCGAATCCCGCAATACCGTCGCCGGTAGTGACCGGACCGCCGCTAACGGGTATGTTTTTAACGTTGTCAATCAGCAGGTCGGCGAAAATGTTGTCACTAGCGGTGAGACTGCCCACCCAAGTACTGTCTTTGTAAAAATCGATGGTCGTAAGCGGATCCGCCTCGGCGGTATTGTAATTGCCGCCGGCTTTGGCCACGCTGTCGAAGATGTCCGTTCCGTCGTACTTAAAATTCAGTCCGGTGATTTCAATCTGGATTTGTTCCGCAACGGCCGATGATGCGATCAGACCGAGAATCAGAAAGAAACTTGACAAAATTCCACAAACAAGGTGCGTTCTCATGGTAATCCCCAAAAAAATAGGTGAATGTATCAATGGATGCGTAAATCTTCCAATAAAAACACGGTTGCATACTCAAGTAGGTGAATAAAACGGGCGGCTTTCCGCTTTACATTCGAGGGTTTAAATTACAACACTCGATATGGCTACTTATGCCGTCCTGTTCCAAGCCCAGATAAGTGGAATTGATCCTGGTAAATGGACGCTTCCACTGGCCGAATAAAGCAAATTTCGTATGGCTTGGTTAACGCTGCCTCATAATGTTTAAGAGGGTGAATAGATAACTTACCTAACTTCATACTACTCAGAATGAATTTTATGTCAAACCTTTTTAGTAAAAATACTTATTTTGGGTAAAATCGTTACTATAGGCAGGATAGGAACATACTTGCAGGCTCAAAAACCATCAAAAATACATAGATAGTAGTACAGTTTTATAACTCTATAGTTGTGAATATTCTCATAAGCTCTCTATAAATATCCGTTTACAAACCGCTTGCAGTTTCGCGATGCGCCAAATCCGTTTATAAACCGCTTGCGGTTTCGCGATGCTATTGCAGGCGTTTAAAAGGATTCAGGCAAAGGACTTGGTGCAGATATTGCGGCGACCGCTCTTCGTTCTCCGGACGCTCGTAATGCCATTTAGGACCGCTGGGCATCAGGCTGTCGCAATAGGGCCAAGGATCAAAGGGATTGTAACCCAATGCCTTTGTGAGCTTATCGGAATTCATCGAGACGTTCCCGGCTCTGGGGGGGATTGGCCCGGCTTCGCGCCGAGGAATACCCATCAGGCAATCGGCCGGATAACCGCCCACGCGATTGATAATCTGGGCAATTTGATACAAACTCAGCCTCCGCGGTCCGCCGGCATGAAATAGTCCGCTCAAATTCGTGGCCAGTATCCGCTGGTAGAGCAGATTCATGCAATCGGTGTAGGTGGGTGTGCGAACCTCATCAAAATAAAGCGTGGCCGGGCGCGATTTTTTGAACCGCGACGCAATCCAATCGATGGCCCCGGCATGACCGTTTGCGCTTACGCCCATGGGCAAGGAAATTCGCAAAATGCAGGCCATCGGTTCGGCCGCAAGAACAATCTCATCGGCCGCCGTCATGGTTTTGCCGTAGACGGTTACCGGATCGGTTGGGTCTTCCTCCACATATCCCCCCTCGCGCAAGCCCGAAAAGACCAGATCGCAAGAAAGGTGTACCAGGCGCAGATTTCGCCCGGCGGTTTGCGAAAGAAGGTTTTTTACGCCCTCGACGTTGATCCGCCAGGCGATTTCCGGGGCGCATTCGCACTGTTTCAAGGCACAGTTGCCGGCACAATCGAGAACGGAGCGGAACTTATATTTATCGAACAACCGGGCGAGCTGTTCGCGGTTTTCGGCATTGCAGGGGATAATGTCTTTGCCCTGAACCTTGAGATTGTCTTCCTGGCGGATGCCGATCACCTGCCCCGGATACCGCTTGCGAAAATAATGCCAAGCATTAAATCCCGGCACCCCGGCCAGCCCAGTAATCAATAACGGCAAAGGTATGGACGGGGAGGGATGGACTTGGCGGATCATGGGGCGGGATCAACGAGTGGAAGCGGACTGACTTGTTTGTGTCGGAGGTTGTAAACCATTAAAAGCGTCTATATTATGCAGACTAAGTATAAAGTGGGTAGCGATCAGTGGAAAGTGGGTGGCATTTTTTATCCGCGACCACTGGTCGCGGCTTTACAGGTCCTCCTCCGCCATTCTCCGAACGCGCTCGCCGACCAACCGACCATGCTACGCATGGTGCCCGTTGGTGCCCGCTCGCGGCAAAACGGAAAACTGTAAACTGAGAACTGAAAACCGATTACCCGAGTTTATTTTTCCGCCTCTTTGACCGTGAATTCGATCGTGGACTGGCCAACTTTCTGGCTTTTCAGGTCTTCGATGGTCATTTGCAGGGTGTATTTGCCGGGATTGATGCGTTTGGGCATGCGCAGATGGTAGCCGATGAAGAAATCACGGCGGGCGTTTTGGCAGTATTCTTCGGTGGTGGTGAAGGTGTGGTCGGCCACGCGCTGCCCGGCCGAGTCGAGGATCTGATAGCTGCTCCGCA
>JBEKGL010000511.1:0-3335 GCA_050012815.1 Thermoguttaceae bacterium | reverse complement strand
CCATATAACTCCGCGACCAGGCGGTTTATTTTATTTTCAATTTCTGGCGTTGCGTTTTGATGTGCCGTTTCGCCGCACAACGCCAATTCCTTGTGTAGGGCATTAAGAGGATCGAACCGCCGGGACATCATTGGAAAATATTACCACTTGATTGGGCGGCGAACTTTCGACTTTGTTGATTATCAATGGTCCGCCTTTAGACTTCAGCCCAATCAATAGCGGCCAGGACCGTTCAAAGGTGTCGCGATCTTTAAAATGGATTTCATAGATGTCTTCATGAATCATGGTAGCAGTTTCAATTGTGCGGGCATTTTGTCGCAGGGGTTCAAGCTCTTTTGGCCAGCTCTGGGGCCATCGACCAGTTTCTTCAATCCTCGTAATAGCAAACGTCGCTGGCGACAATATTATTAACACAAGAAATGCCGACACACTGAGTTTTATCATATAGCGGTACATCTGAAACTCCCGTGAATAGATGACTTTTTATGTGTAAAACCGCGACCATTGGTCGCGGGAAACAATGTGCAACGTCATCGGTTTTTCCAAAACCGCGGCCACTAGTCGCGGCTTTACAGGGAAGATTTGAATTTGAGGTATATTTTATGAATTTTCCACGCTATGCGTGTGGGCGTCC
The DNA here is from genome assembly GCA_050012815.1 of Thermoguttaceae bacterium. Taxonomy (GTDB): domain Bacteria; phylum Planctomycetota; class Planctomycetia; order Pirellulales; family Thermoguttaceae; genus JBEKIK01. Next base: position 2,701 of record JBEKGL010000511.1, on the reverse strand, counting down.
GGGCTGTTGAGGAATTCCAGGACCTTTGTGGCGCCTTCCCAGATTTCGTACATGAAGTGTTCTTTTAGGGCCAGGCGGATGACGCCTTTTTGTTCTTTTGAGAGGGTTCCCAAGCCGGCGATTTTGGCGCAGATGGCGTCGTCGCTTTCGGCAATGGCCGGCAGTGCCCAGCGCAGGGGGAGTTTATAAGCGGTGATTCCCCGCAGTTTCATGCCTTCCGCGATGGATTCCATTTTCAGTTCGACGAGCGCGAAATTTCCCTCGCAGGGCACTTTTTCGCAATTGCGGGAAGCGCTGACCATGCCGGTGATTGTTTTAATCAGCCAGCCTTTGCCGTCATAGGCCCAGGTGGCAATGACATGGGTGGAATCGCAGATCCAATAGCGATTATGCCGGTTTAGCCGCTCCAAAACGTGCGATTGCAGACGCTGTTTATTGCCGATGAGTCCGAATTGGGAGGGATCGGGTTCCTCGACTGGGATTGAAGGCATCGCTTCGACCCCATCTGGAACGGGAACAAAAATTGGTTGACCGCACTTGGGGCAGGGCTTGGTACGTCCGGCATGCTTATCCTTGGCATTGAGTTTGCTACCGCAGCTAGGACAAACTACACGAATCATGGGTATTTATTCCCCCTATGCTTCACCGGTCCTAAGTGTAACAATGTAACAGACTAACAATACGTTGTCAAGAAAAAACCGAAGAATTCCAACATCCATCAGGCCCTTCACACCAAATTTACCGATGAGACTACTAGATAAGCTTAACAAAGAATGACAGTATTGGCCATAGGCCGCCGGGAAAAAGGTATTAACAACCGCCTGGTATGTATCCAAAAAAGTAATGATTCTTGAGACCTTTAACCCATAAGGCGGGTTTGGTTGCATGTTGGCGGATAAAGAAATAAAATGTTGACTTGAAATTAAACCGTCATGATAACGGACATGGGAGTGAAATCGCCGTGCATCTGGATCACTTGCCTGGTACGTTCTTTGGACCATCGAATTTGGTAGAGCTTTTGCGCCACCGCGCGCGATGTCAGTCGGACGATATCGCATTCACATATTTGGTCGACGGCGAGAACGAACAAATTTACCTGACTTACGCGGAATTGGACCGTCAAGCCCGGGCCATAGGCGCTTGGCTGGAAGCCCAGGATTTAGTGGGTGAGCGGGCGTTGCTCTTGTATCCGCCGGGATTGGAGTTTATTGCCGCCTTTTTTGGGTGTTTATACGGGGGTGTGATCGCGGTGCCAGTCTATCCCCCGCGCCGGAATCGCTCGCTGGGGCGGATTCAGGCGATTGCCGACGACGCGGATGCCAAGGTGGCCTTGACCACCGATGCCGTGCTCAGCCGCGTGATGCCCTTGATCGACGAGACTCCGCACCTGAAAAGTCTGACCTGGCTGGCGACCTGCCGGGTTCCGGCGGAACTGGAAGAAAAATGGGACATGCCCGACGTGCACGGCGATACCTTGGCGTTTTTGCAATACACCTCCGGTTCGACGGGCGCTCCCAAGGGCGTTGTGCTGAATCATGCCAATCTGGTTCATAACTCGGCGTTGATTGCCCACGCCTTCGAGCACACGCGCTCGTGCAAGGGCGTGTTTTGGCTGCCCAGTTACCACGACATGGGTCTTATAGGCGGCATTTTACAGCCGTTGTACGTGGGCCGGCCGAATATTTTGATGTCGCCGATGAGTTTTTTGCAGAAGCCTTACCGGTGGCTGTCGGCAATATCGCGATTCAGAGGCACGACCAGCGGGGGACCGAATTTCGCCTACGATCTGTGCGTCCGCAAAATAACCCCGGAACAGCGCAAAACCCTGGACTTAAGCAGTTGGGAAGTGGCTTTCAACGGCGCTGAGCCGGTACATGCCGAGACGATCGAGGCCTTTTGCGAGGCATTCGAGCCTTGTGGATTTCGCCGCGCGGCGTTTTATCCCTGTTTTGGACTGGCCGAGGCCACGCTGATCGTATCTGGGGGATATGCATGCAATCCGCCCGTGCTGAGGACCTTTGACGCGGCCTCCCTGGCCCGCGGTCAAGTGCTCGATGCCGATCCGGAAGACGAGGGCGTGAAAACGATGGTGGGTTGCGGGCATAATTTACCGGACCAGAAGATCGTGATTGCCGATCCGGACACGCTGACCGCTTGTACCTCCGGGAGGACCGGCGAGATATGGATCCAAGGCTCGAGCGTGGCCCAAGGTTATTGGCAGCAGCAGGAGGCCACTAAGACCACTTTCAAAGCCCGATTGAAAGGCACGAGCGAAGGCCCGTTCCTCCGCACCGGCGATTTAGGATTTTTGCTGGACGGGGAGTTATTCATTACCGGGCGGGTGAAGGACCTAATCATCGTGCACGGAGTGAATTATCATCCCCAGGACATCGAGCGGACGATACAGCACAGCCATCCGCGCCTACGGCCCGATGCCGGGGCGGCCTTTACGGTGGAGGCGGACGGCAAAGAGCAAATAGTGGTGGTTCAAGAAATCGAACGCCGCAAGCAAGGCGATTGGGACGCGGTTTTCGACGCCATCCGCCGTGCGGTGTCGGCCGAGCACGAGTTGGCCTTGGACGCCATAGTGCTGATAAAGGCGGGCAGCATTTCCAAAACTTCCAGCGGCAAGATCCAGCGTCACGCCTGCCGCAACGCATATTTAGCCGGAAGCTTAAGCGAGGTCGCCCGGTGGAGCGCC
>JBEKGL010000510.1:0-3341 GCA_050012815.1 Thermoguttaceae bacterium | reverse complement strand
CAACACCACCGACGATACCACCGTGGACACGGATGCGGGCGCCAGAGGTGATTTTTTCTACAACAACGAACTGTACGACAACGTATTGATCCGCATCAAAGGTTACACCACCCGAGACCTTTTCAAGCGTTCGCACCGCATCGATTTCAACGACTCTCATCAGTTCCTCCTGGAAGACGGCGATCAGCGACGCGGCAGCATAGCCTTCGACGCCGAATATGTGGATCCCAGCTACATACGGCAATACTTATCAATGTGGCTGTTCAACGCGTCGGGCACGCCCGCACCCGTGGATTTTCCCGTCCGCCTGCAAATGAACGGCGATTTCTGGCAACTCGCCTTCTGCACCGAACCCCTGGGCACCTCGCTGCTTAAACGGCTGGGCATCGATCCAAACGACACGATGTACAGCATGGTAGGCCAGTTTACGTATCCCAGCGACTCTAGAATGACACAAGAAACCCCTAAAGAGGATGTTTCCAAGGCCGACTATAACACCGTGGCCGCCGCCATATCCAGTTCGCACACGGTCGCCCAACTCAGCCAGGCGCTGTTCGACTATTTCGACGTTTCCGAGGTCATTAACTACATTGCCATGGCGCGAATCACGCAGCAGAACGACGACGTTTGGGCCAACATGGCGATTTATTGCAACACCGACGGCGATGGCCTGTGGAGAGTAATGCCTTACGACCTGAACCTCTCCTTCGGTCAACTTTATTACGCCGACCATTCCTCCACTAACGGTGTGCTTGTCGCCACCGACGATTACAACAAGAGTCATCCGCTTTATGGCAGCAGTGCTTGCCTAAGCTACGGCACCTCGAATTACAACATGCTTTACAATGCAATCATTCAAGTCCCCGAAACGCGCGAAATGCTGCTTCGCCGCGAGAGAACGCTGATGGACCAGTTCCTGCAAGCGCCCGGCACGCCCTACAGTCAGCGCGTGATCGAGACAAAGATCGACGAGGTGGTGGCTTTGATCCAGCAAGAAGCGAACATGGACCGCGCCAAGTGGGGATGGCCGCCCGTCAGTGGACCCTATGGCCTGGGAAATGTAACATTCAGCCAAGCAATCAGCGATTTAAAAACGCTCTTTCTCGATCCGGCACGCACGCATCTTTACGTCACCCACAGCGTCGATAACACCTCGAAAACCATCGGCATAGGCAACGCCAACAATGCCGGCATCCCCCACACCCAACTTTCCAGCGTGGCGATTAACATCACCGAAGCGGATGTGACGCCCGTTTCCGGAAATCAAGATGAAGAATACATCAAGCTCTACAATCCTAATTCCGTGGCCGTGGACATCTCCGGTTGGACGCTTACGGGCGGTATAGAGTTCACGTTCGCCTCCGGCACGATAATTCCGGCCGGAGGTTCGCTGTACGTTTCGCCGAATGTGAAGGCTTTCCTTTCGCGATCGACAAGCCCGACCGGCGGCCAGCGTCTGTTCGTCGTGGGTTCCTACGACGGCCATCTTTCGGCGCTGGGCGAAACCATACAACTGAAAAACTCCGCCGGCGACGTGGTTTCCTCTTATACCGTTGCCAACACCGCCAGCGCCGCCCAAAAATATCTGCGGATAACCGAGGTCAATTATCATCCAACAGACCCCCCTACAGGAAGCTCCTACACGCAGGACGATTTCGAGTTTATCGAAATTCTCAATACCAGCAACACCGTTACGGTGAGCTTGGCGGGCGTACACTTCAGCCGTGACATCAGCCAGGGCACCGGCATTGAATTCGATTTCAGCGATTGCGGCGTGACCAGCCTCGCTCCGGGACAATACATAGTCCTCGCCAAGAATCCCACGGCCTTGGCCACCCGTTACAATCTCACGGGAGTGACGGTCGTCGGCCCTTACACGGGAGTCTTGAGCAACAGCGCCGACACTATCTGCTTGTACGACTCGGTTAACGAAACAATCAATAAGATATCTTACCAAGACTCCGATCCCTGGCCCGGCCGCGCCGACGGCAAAGGCTTTACCTTGGAAATCATCAATCCCCTGGGAAACGATAACGATCCGGGTAACTGGCGGTCCAGCAGCGAGTACCTTGGCACGCCGGGTCATGCGGGCGTGGGACCGATCGACGGCGTGGTGGTGAACGAAGTTCTAAGCCACGACGATTACCCCTTATACGATTCCATCGAACTGTACAACACCACCGGCGCGGCCATCGACATAAGCGGCTGGTATTTGAGTGACTCCAGCGACGATTATCAGAAATATCGCATCCCCAACGGCACGGTGCTCGGCCCGCACGAGTATCGGGTCTTCACCGAGGAGCAATTCGGCATCTCGGTGTTTTCGGGCGACACCCAACCCGGCGACGGCGACGCTAAAACCCAGGACTCCGGCGCGACGTTGTACCTTACCGGCAGCACCTGGCGGAAAATGACCTTCTCGTACACGGTGACCGCCAACACGATGCTGGAATTCGATTACATGAGCACTAAGGAGGGAACTATCCAGGGAATCGGTTTCGACGAGGACAACCTCGCCGGTTCAAATCGCTTGTTTCGACTATACGGCACGACCACTTGGGGCATTTCCAATTATGCGACCTATTCCGGTTCGACCTGGAAACACTATACCATTACCGTGGGCAGTTTTTACACGGGAAGCATGGCCTATCTGGTCTTTGCCAACGGCGACACGGCGAACGATGCCACAAGCTATTTTAAAAACGTCAAGGTATACGAGTCAACGGCCGGCTCGGCAATAAATTTCGACAAGTACTTCAGCCTTAGTTCCACCGGCGACGACGTTTGGCTGATGCAGGCCAACGCGGCGGGAAATCTGACTTACTTCGCCGATCATGTGGGTTTCGGCGCGGCCAAAAACGGCGAGTCATTCGGGCGCTGGCCGAACGCCACGGGCGACTTGTATCCCATGCAAAATCGCACCCTCGGCCAGGCGAACGACGCCGGCGGCAACTCTCCGCGGATCGGCCCGCTGGTGATCAGCGAAGTCATGTACCATCCCTCCGTCGGCGAGGACGAAAATGCGGATAACTTCGAGTATATCGAAATCTACAATCCCACCGACGCAGCCGTGGACCTGTTGAATTGGAAAATTGCTAGCGGTGTGGATTTCACATTCGCCTCCAGCACAACCATTGGGGCACACCAGGCCTTATTAATCCTGCCCTTCGATCCTTCAGACCCACTAAAAGACATCTTACTAGCAAACTTCAAAAGTAAATACAACATCGGTTCATCGGTAAAAATGGTGGGCGGATTCAGCGGGCACCTGGCCAACGAGGGCGAGACGGTGCAGTTGCTCGAGGCCGACGGCTCTCTGGAAGACGAGGTGCGTTACGACG
>JBEKGL010000509.1:0-3357 GCA_050012815.1 Thermoguttaceae bacterium | reverse complement strand
TTATTTTTAGTAGCCGCCATCGTCGCGAAATCGTCAAGCTCAAAAATGGTTACAGCGCGCATGTCATCCGGGTTTTCTTGGATTGGGCCGTCTTTCGAATATGGGCGATATTGCACGCTTCCGATCCATCCTTGATCGCGGAGGGTCTTTAAAGGGGCGCCGGATTGCACAAGAAATGTGCTTAATAAATCGTGCTCATCATTGAAGTCGCCCATGGACGTGATAATTAAATCGATTTCCTTTTTTGCCTCGAATGCTTCGGTGACGCCGTAGCAGGTTTTGATTTTTTCAAAATCGCGGCACCGAACAACCGTCTCGGCAAATAGACCGATGCGATTCTCTACGATATTTCTTGGAAATAAATTGAAAAAACTCGAAGAGGCATATTCCGGATATCGCGCGGGGCATCCGGCGCTGATGGCGTGAAGATTTAATTTGGGAACGTTAGTTTCTGATTGCAGCAATTGGCCGAGATGTTGGCAGAAGTCGAGCGTTGCACGACCGGGTCCTAATCCCAATCCAATTTCTTTTTTTTTGGTCGCCGCGGCGGTCGCACGAATTAAGTCCAATGCTATCTCGGCGGCTTTGTACGCCACGAACTCATTAAGGTGTTTGGCGGGCGTGCGCACAACAGTAATATGCTCTTCGTTGCAATTAAACCTCTGGGCGATCTGTTTAGGCATTTCTTCTTCAAGGGGCGGAACGAGTCGTATATACTTCAATCGGCGGGCTTCTGCCAGCATCGGATAGATGCTCTCCCGGCTGAGCGGTTTAGGGAGTTTCAATTCCTGATTTATTTTTTTGGCGATATCCTTGGCGCTCATGCCGTCAAAAAAATACTTTGCAGCCATGAATATCGCTACTCGGTTCGATTCGTTTTTTTTTCTGGGCATAATTGTTTTCCCGGCAAGAGGTTACAAATGCCACACTTTAAACCACAGTATATCTAACTGTGTATTATACTGTAAAGTTATTTTGTGGAATTTATTTTTTAAAAAACATAAAATAATAGTTGATATTTGAGGAAATTATGTTAGGTTGATTGCGTACCGGCACCATTAACGTCGGATTGTAATAGAAAGTGTACGAAATGCCGTATTTTAGCGAAAAAAACACTTTGCATTACGGACCGAATCTCGCGCAACCCAGTTACGTGGAGGCCGAAAATGTCGAAATTAAAATCTCTAATAGGGCAGACAGGAAACGTAATACAATCAGTTTTGGAACAGTTTTTCGCCAGGTGGGATGATTTTCTGGCAAAATTCCTGGCACGTCTTAATTTCAAAAAAGCCTGTATTTATGTGAAGATACACCAAGGTCAAATTGTTGCAGTAACGCGTTCCCACACCACGAATTTTACTCTAGCGGGCGACGTGCAACAAGGAAATGATCCAATAAACATCGAGTTGCGGCGCCGCCTCAGTCGAATAGTTCAAGCTTCTGGAATTGAACATGGACTATTGAAAATTGATATAGAAGATGGTAGTAATGGTAGCAAGGCTGATATTTTATTAGGAATCGCACATCGGATTACCAACTTTTAGAAATCGTTATAACACATTGTCTGACACATAGGAGTATATAACAATTTTGTCCTGATTGAAAGTTAATTTTACACAAATCGACACCGAAAAAGGTGAGATTTGGCCATAAGGGCGCTACACGGATTTGAAAATTCCGCGAATGCCCGGCCGATTCTCACCTTTTTTCGTTGATAACTTCATTTTTACATAATTGGGAAGTTAGGAAGCTAGGATGCAAACATCAGCCAAAATATGGAGTGCCGTGCAAGGTCAAAAGGAGCCTTCCGTGGTCAAACCCGCCAAATCATATTTGGTGGCCGAGGAGGGCCTGATAAGTATGGATGTACCTTCCCGGCAGCGTCCCGTCCGTATGTCCATAATAATACCACAATCGATCAATGGACAAGACATCGCCATGCTCCTCGTCCCCGATGAGTTAACCGGCAAGTTGGCGCTTAACGGCCAATTTCTTGCCGCGGGAGCACATATTTTGCACCACGGCGATGAGATTTGTCGGGACGAACTGCGGTTGTGGGTTTCCAGAGATGATTCCGTCAAGGAAACGGAATACGATGCAACTATTCATGGGGAAGATATGTTTTGTGCCAGGACGCGAAGCCGTCTCATCCCCGGCGAGCCTATTATCATCTGCCCGGGGATTATTTCCGCCCCATGCGGGATGATTTTTAGAGCATCGGCCTGGTTGAATATCAAGTGCCATCACTGCGGATTTGATCCCAAGGAAGCGACGTGGATTCCACGGCAAAAAGGGCGAGGCAATATCGATGAGTTACTGCAAATCGCGGAACAATAATCGACTATCGAATCAAGACGACTTGCGGCGTTTTGCCCGCGTGCGTCAATCCGCGGCATTGCGCGACGATGCGTTTGAGCGATGGCGCGCCAGCCGCGTGGGAGTGATCGGTAGCGGAGTTATTGGGAGCCGCTTGGCGCCGGAGTTGGTTCGCAGCGGAGTTTGCCGTTGCGTAATTTATGACAATGAAGCGGTCAGCGAGGAAAATCTCGGCACCCAATGCTACACGATATCCGACGTGCCCAAGGCCGACGCGCTTTGCGATTACTGCAATTCCATCCGCGCGGACGTTGCGGAATCGCGAGCGATTGACATCCGGCAAGCGGGCATCGGCGAATTGGCCAAGTTGGATGCTTTCGTGGATTCCACGGACGATCCTAATTTGCAATGGTATTTAGCCGAGGTCTCAAACGGCCTGGGCATACCAATGATGAGAATCGCAGTGGATGGCAGCGGCGAAAGAGAATTGGGGCGCATTCAGGTTTCTCACGGCGGAAAAGGTCATGCGTGCCGTTTGTGTTCCAAATCGCCGGCGGAATTGACCGTGGCGTTGCCGCGCACTCCTTGTCCGCACGTCCGGTCAGCCGGTTCAACGCCGACGATCGCCGGCAACGGGATCGCAATGAATGTCGCGGGAATCGGCCTGATTCAGTTGCAAAGGTTATTGGGCGGAAAATCGGAGGATCAGGTCCTCAACCGTCAAATCATCATCGACTTGGATCACTTCCAGATATTTTCCATATTGGAGCGCCGCTGCGACAAGTGCATTTCCGGCCATGTTACTTGGGATTTAATACCCGCGGAGGCGGACGCCGCCGAGGTCGCGTTTGGAGAACTGTTCGACATTGTCGCCCGGATAACAGGAAGTTCAGTGGATGTTTTAGAGCCGTACAATCATGCTTTATGTTTGGCGGCGCGATGCGAGTGCGGAGAAGTGTCGGACGCGCTCGGTGCGCGTTGGAGTACGCCTCCATATTGCATCAAATGCCGGCGGGCGATGGCCTGGGAAATCCACAATCA
>JBEKGL010000508.1:0-3376 GCA_050012815.1 Thermoguttaceae bacterium | reverse complement strand
TTGTCGTCAGTTTCCCGCGGTTCAGCAGAGTCGTCAGCGCGTCCCAGTCCCAGCCCAAGAAGATCTGGTTGGCAGTGATCGTGTGGTAGCCCATGTCCAGCGTCGCGCCGCTGCCCCTTATATTCAGATTTCCGGTCAGTGACAGGTTATCGCCAAGTTTCAAGGTACTGTATTGCACGTCAATGCCAGACTTAATATTCCCAACCGCCGTGGTCGTCGCCGTCGAAGTGTTACTGAGGGTCAGATTGTTCACAGAGTCCAGGGCCCCGAAATCCAGGGAATTACCATGGTCGACGTACAATCCACTGCATGAAAATGATCCACTCCCCCGCAGGATACTCCCAGTCGCGCCAGTGCTAGAGCCGATGTATAAGTAATTGCTGATTGTGAGCTTTGAGTTGCCCAGATTTAGGATTCCATTGGAACCGTTGCTGTATGCTAAAGTCACGTTGTTGGCAGACTGGTCCTGGGTAAGAGTAACAGTTGCCGTCGAGGCAGATCCCTCCGGATAATTACAGCCGATGTAGACAGTATCCGATACGTCTGGAATCGCCCCGGGCATCCAGGTCGAGGTATCGTTCCAATTGCCGCTGGTTATCGCGCTGTAATCTCCGGCAATACATGTTGTACACGCCATTAACAATACGATGGCCAAGAAATGTTTCGCGTGCACCCAACGAAGACACTTCTTTTCAGATTTACTTTTCTTCATGACATTTTACCTTTCAAAAATTCAGGTGTATGTATGGAAAGCAGGGGCGGCCGACAAAAAGAACGCATACGACACGAGCATACCGTGCGCCGCAAATAACCGGGCTAGATGATAAAGCGCTGCCTCATATTGGAATTAATAAGGTAGCCTGGATTTTTCTAGTGCAATACTCGCGCCTTACATGAGACTGAGATACATGTACTCATGGAATCATTTCTGCATACTCTGCTTATCATATCATGCCGATACCATACCATCAATGGGTTGGATGGCCTCCGGATAGAAAAATTTTATGGATTTTGGGCTATTTTTTGCCACTTTATTGAGTCTCAGATAATGAATGTCGCATGTGGAGCAGGTTGCCAAACCTGTTTTTTGGGCAGATTGGCAATCTGCCCCACGACATTAAAACCTAAGACTCAATCCCTGGAAAAGCACGGGCAAGAAGCCCGTGCCGCTGTTACAATTGCCGATTGACTACAAACTCGGCGATTCCGTGCAGGCTGTCCAAGGCCGGACTGGGCGGCAGCGCGCTAAGCTCCTTGGCAGCCAATCGGGTAAAGGAAATGGCTTGGTTCCGGGCGTGAGAAATCGCATCTGACTCGTCGAACCATTTTCGCAGCATCTCGAGTCGATGGTTGCCCGAGTCGGATAACAGGCCAAGGAGTTCGTTTTTTTCGCCCGGCGAGGCCTGATCCAGCAGGCGGATAAGCGGAAGCGTGGCTTTTTGTTTGTGCAAATCGGTGCCCAGCGACTTGCCCACGGTGTTTTCGTCGCCCAGCAGGTCCAGCAGGTCGTCGGCTATCTGGAACGCCAGGCCCAGGTTATAGCCGTAACGCCTCATGGCCTCGAGGGAATCGTAATTCGCGCCGGCGTAATAAGCCCCCAAGCGGCAACTGCAGGCCATCAATTCGGCCGTTTTATTGCCGATAATCGAAAGGTATTGGTCTTCGCGCAGATTGTAGTTTCCCCGATTTTCGATCTGCCGAAGCTCGCCTTCGCACATGATTTTGGCGGTTGCGCTTAAAACTTTCGTGGCAAAATGATCTTCCAGCGTACCGGCCAGGCAGATGGATCGGGCAAACAGATAGTCGCCCAATAACACGCTTGCCTCGTTATCCCAGCGGGCGTTAACCGTATCGAGATTCCTGCGAATGGCTGCCTCGTCCAGTACGTCATCGTGAATCAAGGTGGCGGTGTGAATCAATTCCACTACGGCCCCCAGCACATAGTGCTCTTGCTGCAAATCGCCACATGCCTTGCCCGCCAATAAAAGCAAGGCTGGGCGCAGCCGCTTTCCCCCCAAACGGAAACCATGTTTAACCAATTGATCCACGAACGGATGATCGCTGCGCAACTCATCGAGCAGAACGTTCTCGACATGTTCAAGTTCCGTGGCAATCGGGACATACAGCCTGCGCAATGTATCCGGCGCCGTTGCCTGACCCTTGAGGATTTGTTTCATGAATTACTTCCTGAGATCGCCCGCTTTAGGCGGCGATACCGTTTTTTTCGGGGTGAAAATCGCGTGAAAAGGAGCGATTTACACAAAACCGGCCGTTTCGCGCAAACCTTCCGATGCCACACGATAACACAATTCTAATAGCTAATGGCCGTTCGTCGAGGGGAGTATGTCAATCCTATGGATTCAGGGGTGATAAAACTTACTTATTCGCCGGAGATTTCCGACATAATTACTTACCCAGAGTTATGAATTCTTGTAGGGTGCGTGAAACGCACCACAATCTGTAGGGAACGGTGCGTTTCACGCACCCTACTCGACGTTCCCGTGATAAAAACCACAAAACCCCAGTTCTGATTACCCGCCCAATGTAGGGGTTTTTCCTCGACTGGAATAATGCGCTGTAAAAGTCTATAATTGCCACCTTTGACTATGATTCGACTATTACGGTTCATGTTGACATATCGCAGCTTTCGAAACGCCGATCCTCCCATCCTGACGGCCCTTTGGCGCAGCCGTGCAGGTCAGGGCGGACTTATGGACCCGGTCTCGCCCGATCTGTTTGAACAACTTATATTCGCCAAACTCTACTTCGATTACGCCGGATTGTTTCTTGCCTTTCAAAATGACCTTCCCGTCGGTTTCGCGCATGCGGGATTTGGTCCCAACGAGCAGCTTAGCGCGGTATCGTTCGATTTGGGAGTGACCTCGATCGTGGTCGTGCGCCCGGATTGCGCCGAGGGCGAAACGGCCGCGGGACTGCTGGAACAGTGCGAGCGATATCTCCGCGATCGGGGCGCCAAGGTGCTGTACGGCGGGGGCATTCAACCGCTTAATCCCTTTTATTTGGGATTGTACGGGGGCAGTGAGTTGCCGGGTGTATTGGACTCCGATCCGGTTGCCCGGCAATTGTTCCAGTCGCATGGTTATCAGGAAATCGAGCGGACAAAAATCGCACAAGTCGATCTAAGCAGCTTCGAAGCGGTTATCGACCGCTCGCAAATGCAAATCCGCCGGCAAATGGTGGTGGAAGAAACAATTGATTTCCCCGCGCGAAACTGGTGGGAGGCCTGCACGCTGGGCGAATTCGACATGACGCGATTCGAAATGGTGCCTCGCTGCGGCGGGCCGCCCGTGGCGTCAGCCATGTTCCGAAGCATGGAGCCGGCCGGAACCAACTCCCCGGGCCGGCGATCCGGTTT
>JBEKGL010000507.1:0-3381 GCA_050012815.1 Thermoguttaceae bacterium | reverse complement strand
GTACTGACCTACTGGGTCGTCGCGGTCCAGCCACAGGGCCACTACAAATGTTTCAAAGTTTGCCCATCCAAAGTATTTTCCTTCTGTCATTGTTTGTTCCCTCCGAAAAAAGACTCCGGGCTTTGCCCGGAGCCTTTGTTTTGCAATTCCGTTGTTGTATTACTCGGCGGCGTCTTCACACGCCGGGATCGATTCCTGACGCTGTGCTATCCACGCCTCTGCAAGTCGCAAGGCTAAAGCGGCTTGGGCTATATCGCCCAGGCCGTTCAAGGTTGGGGCTTCCTTCCATTCCGTGCCCACCTTGTACCGCCTAGTCAGTGCGACGTTGTACCAGCATCGGGTTGTGGCGTTGCCGTTCACCGTCCCTTCGCTGGCGTTCTCCCAAATGGCTACTCGAATGTTTCCTACTCGTTTCTCGTAGCAGGGCCGTTGCTTTTCCATGTTTTGTTCCTTTCTGTTGGATTAAAAGTGTCGCCGCTGTGGGGGGAAACCCTCGCAGCTTTGATCAGCACCTATCATGGTGCATCAGGTGTACTTCTTATGTTTGATGAAACGCTTTACGGTAACCGAACCGCATGGTCCCCGCCAACGACAATTTCCCATGGAGCGGCCAAGTCGAGGTTTGCCATGACAAGTCGATAATAGGGGCGATGTAATGCTGCAATCGCTTGAAGGAAGCGCTGTGGCAATTCGTTGGTATTGGATGTGGGTAGAAGGATGCCGCCGGTAGCAAGCGTAAGTTGAGACAGGGCATCCCGGTCGAGCTCTGCAGTTTCCAATGCTACGGCATGGATGACGATATCCAGTTTTCGGCAGCGGGCGATGAGGTCGGCGACGGACGGCCCACCCACGGTATCACGGCCATCCGTGAAGAGGATGATGGCTTTGGGGCCGCTGCGTCCTTCGAGGTCGGCAATGGCCTGTGCGATGGCCTGCCTGAGTGCGGTGTTGCCTTCGGCATTAAGTTGCTGCAGATTGGTGGCCACGGTTGTCAGGTTTTCGGACCACTCGCTGACCACCGACAACTTCGTGGCGAATGCAATCGCCTTGACGTGTGCGATCCCCTGAAGCTGCTTGAGCATCCCTGCGCTGCCCGCCTTGGCCTCCGCGAGCGCCGGACCAGCGGACGAAATGGAGTGGTCGAAGAGTAGGACCAATTGTATCGGCTGGTGGGCAGGCATCACGTTGTAGACGGCCAGCGGGGAGAAGGTGGTTTTGCCTGAGTGAACAGCAAAGTCCTTGGTTGCGAGTCCCAGAACCGGGTCGCCGGCAGGCAGTTGGACGGAAAAATCAACGATGGTCAGGGGCGGATATGTCGTCGCGTCGATGCGATGGACCACTCCTCTTGCCCCCGAGGGGAGTGGAGCGGGTTGACTGCGTGCTGCGGCCTGTTCTAACTCCTTGAAGCGGATGTCCAGTATGGACCGATCCAATGCGTGCTGCTTAGCAAGCGTGTCCGCTTCGTGGTACTTCGCCTTGCGTAAGGGATTGGTTGGCTCCAGAGAATCACCCCAGGCGATGAGTGTCGTGAACTGCATTCGGGCTTGGTCTGCTATTGTCTTGAGTTCGGCGGACCGGGCCTGCGTGAGGTGTTGCTCAAGACGGTCCGCCGCGGCGTGTGTGGTTGCCAGTTCGGCCTGTAACCCATCCTTTTCGCGTTGAACGGCCACAAGTTGTGTCGTCAGCCGTTCGTGCTCTCCCTCATGCTGGGTGTTCCTTTTCGCAAGATCCATTACCGTTTGCTTTTCCCGGTCAACCGCACCGTGCAGGATCAGCCGCTCCAAGTGGGCGGCGGCCAAATCCTTGTTGAGCCCGTGCTGGTCGGCCAGTTCATGTGCCTGCTGGAAGTATGCCTGGGCCTGGTCTCCGGACGTGGCCGCTCCTGCCTGGACAAAGTCGCTGTAAAGGCGGGCATGAAGGGCGTCGCGCCATACGCGTGAGGTGCGTCTATGGAGACGCTCGGTGATTAAGTCGGTGGCTGCCGGCCAGTAGCCGGCCTGCTCCAGTGCCTCCAGCTTGAGCTCGATCTTCGTCCGGTCCCGGTCGAGCACCAATTCTTGGAGGCCGGGCACCAATGATGCGACCCATGAAACGAGAGCTACCGCCGCGATCAGTACAACACCCTGTGCCACCGCCCGTGCCAACTCCGTGCGAAAGTCCTTCGCCGGTTTGTAGACGTAGTTAGCGAGACTGTCAATGTCCCGATTGATCTTGCCGCGCGCAAGGCGAATGCGGGCTCTTGTTTTTCGGGCCAGCAATGCTACCAGGCGGGCGATGAGGTAGGCGGTCGCCGCGACGGTGAGATGGAATGCGTCGAACCAGCCAAACACCAGCATGACTATGCTCAGGATAGCGGGAGGGACGAGGTGGCAAAGTCGTATAAAGATGTAGTCATAGAGCGGTTGTACCGTGACGGCCATTCCGATTATTGCCAACTGCAGAAGCATTGTTGTAGTGGTCATCGGCGAGTCCTTTGCTGTGTGGGGGTTTTGTCGAGAAACTCTACTTGTCCATCGATCACGATTCCCAGTTCATCCAGGGCGGCTGTGCCGGCTGTGAAGAAGGTCTCTGGATGTTTGTCGCGGAAGGCATCCAGCAGGCTGCTCCGCAGGTATTGTGAGAAGATGTCGTCCTCCAGACTGTTAACCGGCATGATGAAGAGCGTGGTGCAGTTGATCGAAGCCGGCATTTGCTCGGCTACGATGACGGTACTGGCTGCGTTGTGCTTCTTAATCAGGCTGGTGAGCTTCTCGCCTGTTTCCCGAGTGAGGGGGGGCAAGACGTGGATTGCACTTGCTTCGAGCATGCGTGGTTTGCCGCCCCATGGTGGCGTGAGAACGCAACGGTGGTGAGCGATGTTGGCTGCAATTACTTCGAGTCGCGGCGGTACAGCGCCCGTAATTACTGCCAGTCCGTTTTCGGTCACGTGGTTGATGGCACCGAGCAGGACATCTGTGAGCTTGTCGTCGTCGGTATCGGCAGTTACTTCCCACAAGTCCGCGAAGACAGCGTCCATGGGTATGGCGATGACGGTAGGCTCGTTACGGTCTTGATGGCCTCGCGGGACGAGCGTGTCCAGGCGTGCTATGAGAGTGGCTATATTGCCGGTCAGGTAGTCTCGCTCGGCCTCGACTAGCCCGCGGGCATGTCGTAGGGCGTAGAGTTCACTTCTGCTTTGCTGGATTTGGTCGGCCAACTTGCGAAGATCCTGAGCGGTCATCGCCAGTCGATCTGGTGCAGGGTTGCCAGAGCCGAAGAGTTGTCCGGCGCGTGTCAAGAGGCCTGGGCGTTGAATGCTCGCGATGGTCGTGGCGCAGTGGTGTGCGTGCTGATCCCTGAGATGTTCCGCTGCGGCAAGCTGTGCCTCAAGTGTGGAGATCT
>JBEKGL010000506.1:0-3383 GCA_050012815.1 Thermoguttaceae bacterium | reverse complement strand
AATGAACCGTCTCACAAATCAGCACTCGTTTTGCACCGCAAATACAAAGCGTAACCCCTTACAATAAAACACCTTAAGTGATCGTTTTTGTTGTACGTCCAAACTTGGAACTACTGAATTTACTCATTGTTAGCCATTCAAGCCGTCGCATGCGTTGCCAGTCGTTGATAAATGGCGTCCGGGGCAAGGTCCGCTCCGCAAGGCCATGCGATGGCTCCATAGTCGTCCACCGCTACTTTTTGGAATTCAGTTTCGTCTTTCAAAGGCTCGAATACGGGGCCGAATAACCTATCGCTTAAATTAATCTCTCCGGCCACGCCGTCGTCGAATTCCACGTAAAGCCGATAATTGCTAAGTGCGTTTACCCGACTTATTCTATGCATAATTGTCACCTCATAAATCAAATTAACGGATCAATTTTCTTAAGCTGCTGATGCGCTTCGCAGCGAGCCCAGTTTTCACGCAACTCAGGGCGATGTTCCGAAGCCCATTCCAAAACAAGAGCTAAAGTTCTTCGCGATAGCCTACCCTCCAGGACCTCAAACGTGTCTATTGATATCGACGCGTCTTCTCCGCCCGAATATACGTGAAAATGAGGACGCCGATGATCGTCAAAATACATCCGAATCGCTATGCCGTAAAACATGGAAATGGTCGGCATATCTTTTTCCTTGGCCCTTTTCCGCGTGTATCTTGATATTATAATAATATGGCTTCTGTGAATATACCGTTGTTTTAGGGTAAATCGAATGCGTTTTTCAGGCAATTGTTAACCTGTTGCATCAGCGGGACGGAGAGTTCACCGATTTTGGCGATGATTAGCCGCTGATCGTAGGTCAACAGGTTTTCGCACTGTATCATGGAGTTCTGACGCAGGCCGGTCCGACCGCCTTCCGGAGTGGAAATGTCGATGAATAACTGTTCGGTTGATGCCCGGTGCGTGGAACGGCTGATTGCGGCCAGAATCGTGTCGGTGATCCGGCGATTGAGAGCGTCAGCCTGTACGACCAAAGCGGGCCTGACTTTACTGCCCGTCCGATCGCTGAACGGATAATCGACCAGCACGACGTCGCCGCGAGAAACGCTCATGATTTTCGCCGAGGATCAAGGTCGTCGTAAACATCCATTTCCGGATCATCCCAGCCTGCGCGTTTTCCAAACTGTTCGAGTTGAAACAAACGCTCTTGTTCGGTAACCGGGTCTTCCTCGAACAAGGATTTGAATCGTTCATACACGTCAGCCCGAACAAGTACGAACATCGCGCTCTCGGCAGGATCGCTGACTCGGACGGGAATCTCCTTCCCTTCGGCGATGTTTGCCCATTGTGCTTCTGTAAGGCGGATGGACATAACTGGCTCTCAACTATTTGCTTTTCGAAAAGCTCATGTTTATTATACACGATACGATGAAAATTGCCATCTTATTATGAATGGACGGTCCCATTTTCGCGGTGAAACAAACGTTTTTGTGCGGCGGCGTTTATCGCGCCGCGAAAATTGAGACAGTCCCGCTATTTATAATCGGAGTGTCCGATCAAGGAAATCAGTTGCCTCCGCCCGGACCGCCGGGTCCGCCCGGTCCGCCGGGGCCACCTGGGCCGCGGAAACCGCCGGGGCCGCCGAGTTCAGAGTCGGGTATTTCCAGCTTTTGGCCCTTCATTTTTTCCAGATCTTTCTTTTGTGCATCGGTTAGCACGGCCATGAGCTGTTTTTCAGCGTCTTTACGAATCTCCTGCATTTTCGGAAAGGCCGACTGCGGATCTCCGCCCTCGGAGAACAGCTCGCGGATTTTTTTCATCGAATCCTCGCCGATCGTCTTGATCTTGGCCACCTGGTCGGCGGACAGCTTCAGTTCCTCCTGGATTTGTTTGTCGTTAAGGGCCTGAGGACCGGCGACTTGCAGAGCGATCTCTTTCAGCCTTTTGAGTTGCTTGGGAAGGAGGGTCTTTTCGATGACTTTTTTCAGCTCATCCTGTTGAGCTTGCATCTTTTTTCCCATTTCCTCCATTTTTGCCTGGCGTTCTTCCGGAGCCACGTCCTGCATGCCCATAAACATTTCTCGCATGGCGGTCCGCATTTTGTCAGTGGCTTCCGTGATCTTGGTCTTTTGATCTTCCACAATTTCCAGTTCTTTTTGCACGGTGGGCATGGATATCAGCCGCCCATACTGCATGGACACAGTGGCTGCCTGCCCGCCGCCGAACATGCCGAATCCCGGTCCGGGGCCGGGTTGAGCCCATGCCGAGACGCTTAGGGCTGACATTCCCAACAATACAAAAACAATCGAAACGAAACGCAATGAACGAACCATAAAGTCTCTCCTAAAAAAAGATTATAGGGGGGGTAAGTGAGGATGCTTAACTCTGCTCAATACAATTCATACATTTGTTCGCCGCCATGGGCCGGATTGCCGATCAGGCGGCGTGTTTGCGGATCGACTACGAAATCGAGATATTCCAAGGGGATTTGGCCGATGAGCACCGGCACGTCGTCGGGTAAATCGAGTACGTCCACGGTGCAAGTGCGCCCTTGGATCTCCAGCTTCACGGCGGAATAAACGTCAGCCTCGTAAACTCCCCTGCTGGTGGTCACACGTCGCGTCGACTGCTTTGTTAATCCCAATTGCCGGATGATGCCCGCGGGCAAAGAGAGCATTGTCGCGCCGGTGTCCACAAATGCGTCGGTTACGGTAACTCGGCGGATTTGATCTGCTGTAATTAGCCCTCTCTTCATAGCCCAGAGGTCTTCGGGATTTTCCAATATGGCTTCGGTCAATACTCGGCCTATTGTGTCGGTCTCCATGATATGTTCCTCCACAAGTTATTTTATTGGCCTTTTTATCATTATAGTCCCTTCAGGCTCATATTAAAGATCCTTCCAGTCGAGTTAAAAAGGCGAAAACGGCGTCAAAAGCCGTTTAAATTTCCTTGTTGTATTGCCGCGCGGACTGTGTCGAGGACTTTTGCCCGGGCCGATTCCAGGGGTTCATTGATGGAAAGGCCGGCCGCTTTTTTGTGTCCGCCGCCGCCGAATTTTTCGGCCAACGCGGCGCAATCCAGTTGGCAGCGGCTGCGCAGGCTGACTTTGAATCCGCCCTTGGGTTGTTCGACAAAGATCACCGCCGCTTGCGTGCAGCCGACCGCCAGCATCAGGTTGATGATATCCTCGCTATCGGAGGGCAGGGCGCCGGTCGCACAAAAATCTTCATTACTGATATACGTGTGAATCAATCGGCCGTCGAGTTCGGTTTCAGCGCGGCTCAAGGTCCGGCCTATCAGGCGCAATCGGGCCAGGCTGTCGTTCTCGTAAAGATTTTTGTAGATTTCATCAGGATCGGCCCCTGCTTGAACAAGCCGGGCAATTAGGCTAAAAGTTTCAGCCCTC
>JBEKGL010000505.1:0-3383 GCA_050012815.1 Thermoguttaceae bacterium | reverse complement strand
CGTTGCGGACCAGAATTTGATCGGCTTGCGCTTCTTTGAGCCGATCGCGCACGGCAAGCGTGGGCGGAATGCCGCGAATGTCCACATCCGTGATCGCTTCGGCCGGCAATCGGCCCGCCTCGACTGCGTGAAAAACCACTCGCCGCATCACGTCCAGATCATCTTCCAGCATTTCGTACTGAAGCCGCTCGAACATTTTCACCGCCGGACCCTCGGCCACCATGGTCGAAGAGTAATTCGCGTTCGAGGCGTCGCTCGAAAGCATGAACTCGGGCATGACCAGGCGGCTGGCGATGGCCCGCAATTCGGCCTGCAATACGGCCACATAACGGCCGGCATCGATACCCGCGGCCGGAAATTCGTATTCCGTGCCCGACAGGGCGTCGAGAATCGTGCCCGGGGCAAATCGCCTGAAGTGGCTGGTCCGGCCCGTGGCCTGGCTTGTCACGCTCAGGTCGGCCTGATCGGCCACGAATTGTTCCAACCCCGCGTTTGTCGCGGCCGAGTGTTTGCGAATGATGGCGATTGCCGATTGAATTTCCGACACCACGCTCATGTTCCTGAGCAGTTTTTCCGCGCGGCGGAGATTCTTCCGCACGGGATAGAACAGCGGCAACCCGCGCTTCACGTTGGCATCGACGTTCGCCTTGCGATGCTGGATCTCGTCGGCGTCGATCCACCGGCCGTCGATCCAGTAGCCCAACACGGTTTCCACGTCCGATGGATCGGTCACAACTCCGAATCCGGCCGACGGGTCGTTGAGGCGATCGATGGGCGCAGCAACCTGGTCCGGCTCAACGAACCGAAGGCGAATCGTGCCGTCCGGCGCCGGAAAGAACCGCAAAAAACACTCGCCGTCCCGGTCTTTGCGGCGGACAATCTCCTGCTGCCGCTTGTGCCATTGGTTGATTCTGGCGAACTCGTCCAGAACCGCCTGCACGCCGTTTAGCAGGGATTCCGGCGCGGTTTGGTCTTTTCGCGCTGCCGCGCGATACACATGACCGCTGCCCACGATGTAACTGATGCGATTTTCATGCCCGTTAATGGCGAATTCATTGTTCGCCGCTAAAGCACGGCATTGTCCGCGGATCTCGGCAAGTTGCTGTTCGTCGATGAAGGGGATCCCCGAACTAGTGCCTGCCGCCGTCGCGCAGCCCACCGCATTCCACCGCATTCCGTCCACGTCGTAAAACGCATCGGCGGGATCGACAAAATCGTCCCACAACTCGTCGAAGGCCTCTGATAACCGGCGTTCCATGTGCATCAGCCGGGAATCGCCGTGGGATGCTTTATCGTTCATCATGTCCGTGGGAGTGTGATTGACATTTTGCATGTTTTGATTCCTTATTGATCGGCGCGAAACCGCAAGCGGTTTCTTTAGTTTATTCAACATTCATCATTCAGAATTCATCATTTCATTCTTTATCCCACCGGCAAACGATCGCCCAAGGCGTCCTTGGCGCCACGGCCGACGAGCAGTTCGGCGGCCAGGCGAAGGGCCATTTCGGCCGCGTCCGGACCGTCGTCATGATTGCCGATGGGAAACTCCTGGAGTTGTTCCACCAACAATCGCGTTCCCGGGCTGCCGTTTTTGAATCGTAATCGCCGGCTGGAAAGATACGGACCCAGTCGCCGTATGCGGACCAATTTGTTCGTCCGATTTTCCACCGGCCAAGGCCGCGCGCCCAAAATGCCTTGCCGCCGGAACTCCGCTTCGAACTCGCCCGCCAGCAAATCCTGAAACTGGTTCGCCTCCACGCCAAAA
This sequence comes from Thermoguttaceae bacterium, assembly GCA_050012815.1. Lineage (GTDB taxonomy): Bacteria > Planctomycetota > Planctomycetia > Pirellulales > Thermoguttaceae > JBEKIK01. The sequence goes on along the minus strand of JBEKGL010000505.1, from coordinate 1,618 downwards.
ATATCCGGCCGGAAGCGGCGGAACAACTCCACCCCGTCGGCCACGATTTGTGGAGTCGGACGGCGCTTCAGATCCGCTTCGATATACACCGTTCCCCGGCGATCCACTCCCAGCATTACCAGGGCCGAGTAATCGCCCCGCCGGGCATCGCCGCCCTTGCTCGGATCCAACGCCAAAGTCTTGACGATCAACTGTCCCGGCCAATCGTCGAACCAGATCGACTCGTCGAAGTACGATTCCGGCCATTCGCACAAATCCGGATTGATCGGCGAGTTCTGCTTCTCGCGTTCGAAGGCCGTGCGCCCGCCCTCCGCCCTCATGCACATCAGCGCGTATAGATCTTCCTCCTCGGGCCAAAGCACTTTTGCACCCAGGTCCATTTCTCCGCGATGTTCTTCGTAAAAATTTCGAGCGGCCGTTTTATAATGCGGGTCGGCCACGTCCACGTACACGGCTTCCCACTCCTGCCAGAGCGACGTGTTCTCCGGCCAGCGCACTACGGCCTTGAAAATCCGCGAGGTCCAGCCCGGCGTTTCGTGCAGTTCCATGGCCAGGGCCTCGCGATGCAGGGCGGTTGCCAGGTTGACGACGTTCGTCCGCGTGGTGCCGGCCTTCATCAACGTGCCGTGGAACCAGTCGCGCGAACGTTCGCGCTGGACGGCCGAAAGAATATGGCCGTCGTTTTGCAGGTCGTCGCAAATAATCAGCATTGGTCGATGCTCGCGCCGCCGCCGCCCGCGAATCTGCTGACCCGTGCCGAAGGCCTCGATGGTCACGCCGTTTCGCAGCACGATGGCGTTGTTCCGCCATACCCTGCCGCGCCCTGCCGCTTGCGGATAATCACGCGCCAGCAGGCTATTTTCCAGCAATTCCGTTTTGATGTTTTCCAGGTGGGCGCAGGCCTGATGTTTTGTATCGGAAACGATCCAGATGTACGGTTCCCGGCCCTCGACCGCCTCGCGCAAGGGAAAGGCCAGCGTGCCGATGGTCGACTTCGCCCCGCCGCGCGGACCGAGCAGGTTGAGCTTCACTCCACGAGCGTTCCGCATGGCGTCGATTTTCCCGGCCAGCCAGCGGTGCATGTTCGACGCCGGGCGTCCGAAATGCGCGGGCAGGTATTTAGCGCCCCAAGACAAAAGGTCTTTTGCCCCTCCGCTTGAACGCCGCAAGCGCCTGGCGCGGCCGTGCCATAGCGCCAATTCGCTGTTAAACCGCCGCAGCAAGCCCGCCAGATTTTCCGGCGGAATTCGACATTCGACAATGATTGTCTGGGGTGAAATCATGGCAATCGCTTTTTTTTCGGATCATTATCTTGCGTCGAATCCGCGACAATTCCCGCACGTTTCTCCGGCGCGACCGCGCTGACCATCTTGGTCATTTCGCCTAATCGTTTCATGATCTTTTTGCGATACTCGCTGACTGGCACTTCCTCCACCACGACTTGCGATAAATACGCCAGCAACTTGAATATCTGCTCGGCGCTGAGCATATCGGCATGCGGCGCGGCATATTCCTCGGGATTTAGCCGCTCCAGTGCCCAGGCCGCCGCGCGCCAGTATTGGGCCTTCTTGGCGGCCGAATTGATGTTCTTCACGTGCGTGACCACCGCCTGGCTCCG
>JBEKGL010000504.1:0-3386 GCA_050012815.1 Thermoguttaceae bacterium | reverse complement strand
CGGGGGTATGATCGCCGGCCAGGGCGAACAAGGCCTCGTCGACCACCGATACGCCCACGGCGGCGGCAACGGGCCGGCCCTTCTCGTTGCTTACGGTCAGCGACACGTTCACCTTTTCGCCCGGGGCGTAATGTTCATCGAGATCGACGGCGCGGACGTTCAATCGGCGGTCCAAGCGACGGTAAACCAGTCGTTCGGCCAGGGGTTTGGGATATTGCGGGGTGGATTGATCGGGATTAATCGAGTAGTCGAATACCGTGAGGCGGATTACTCCGCCCGCTTCGTCGCTCAAGGGGAGGACCACCGGATTTGTGCCGTTTTCGTTCTTCTTTGTAACCAGAGCGACTTGGCCCGCCATAACGCCCCGGCACCAGGCCCCGACCACCAGCGCAAGTCCGGCCTTGGACGATCGGATGTTGAATTCGAGCGCCTCTGACGGACCGAACACGCCCGTGCCGGTACTCAGTACAATCGGACATTCCGTTGTGGCCGCTGGGAGCTTTGGTTCGTCTTTTATGTCGGCAGGTGCGATGATCTTCAGCCTATATGACTCGCCGAGGCGGGGCGTGAAGCTGAATTGGCCCATGCCTTCGCGCAAGGTTTCGACGGCGGCCATCGTTTGGCCGTCGTCGTTTACAATCACGCCGGAAATGTGCAAAGGCTTTCCCAGGGCATTTTGGCTGGCGAAATAAACGCGATTTTCCAAGCCGGCGACCAGATCGCCGCCCTCGGGATAAAAATGCAGCAAAACCTTTCCCAGGTTGATCGGAATGCTTTTGGCGATGGTTTCGCTCGTGCCGCCGTCGCTTACGGTTACGGCCAACTGGGCGTCGCCGCGAACGATTTTCTCGGGCAATTTGAATTCCATGCGGAACGTGCCGGCCTTGTCGGCCTGGGCGTTCTTTTCCAGCACGGTTTGGCCGTCGACCGCCGCCAAAATGCGCAGTTTAGCGGCAGCCGCGGGCCCGCCTTCGGGACGCTTAACTGAAAAATCGGCTACAACCGCCTCTCCGGGTACGTAACTGTCGCGGAGGAACTCCAATTCTTTTTTAAAGCGCTGCGCCCGGTAACGGCGGATGAGAAACTTCCGCTTTTCTTCGGGGAAAGACCCATCCAAACTGCGGACCAGCAGGACGTATCGGCCGCCGGGCAGATCATCCGGGATGCTGTATATGCCGTTGCCTACGCCGTGGTCGGTTGTGCCGTCGGTCTGGGAATTAGGAAGTATCGCGCCGGCGGGGCCGAGAATTTCAAAATGGATGGGAATCTCCCGATCTATGGTCAGGCCGAAACGCGACAGGCTGAGCGAGCGATAAAAAATGGTTTCGCCCGGCTGATACACCGGTTTGTCGAGCGATAATTGAGTGGCCAGGCGCGCGGATTCGACCGCCAATGGAGCGGACATCTGTTCGCGCCCGCCGCGATACAAGGCCAGAACCTTTAACGCGGCGCCGGCGGGCAGAGACATGTCGGCCGGAATGGAAACCTGCAAACGCCCTTGCTGGTCGGTGGATTCCTTGCGTCCGAATAAAATCTTTCCGTCCGGAGAGTAGAGATCGACTTCAACCGGGATGGATACGGGCGCTGCGGTGACCTCGGTCGTGCTGATGTCGAACTGAGCAGCCGCGCCGACCTGCAACGTTGAGGGGCCGATCACCATCAGCCGTAAATGTTCGGCGGCAATCGAGGCCATCTGAAACCGATGGTAAAAATATCCGGCAATTGAAACTGCCGCCAATATAAAAGCCGCCAAAGAGACCAGCAGTTTTGCCGCCGGGCCGGACTGTCGGACGGCCGGTAACGACTGCCTCGGAACCGCCTGGGGCGACGATAGCTCTGACGAAGAGTTCATGGCGGTTTTCTCCGGACTTTTTCAGAGAAGTAATCAGCACAAGTTAACGCAACTTCGCCTGTCACACAAGGCGGGAGACATTATTGAGTCTCAGATAATAAATGTCGCATGTGGAGCAGGTTGCCAAACCTGCTTTTTGGGCAGATCGGCAATCTGCCCCACGACTTTAAAAACCTGAGACTCAATAAATATGATTCCTGGGACAACCTCATTTAATTCGTGATAATCTAGTGAGTTTTGCTAAACAGGGTAAAAGTTTACGGTTCCACATTTCACATTTTGGTTTTGAAGATGAACTTCTTGGAACAAAAATGATGAATTATTTTCTGGATGAGACAAGCGATATCTCGGTTTTCCCGAAGTGCGGACTTTGGAAGTTTTAATGGTTAAGCAGTTGGTAATTGAGAGTGGAAAAGGTTCAACAAGCATTGCGTTTGAGCGGAAGGTTGAACCTTTAATACCAATTCTAATATGAAATAGCGCGTCTATCATGCAAAAAACCAGTGTGTTTTCTCTTAACGTAAACACGCAGAGACGCGTTGATTTAAGTTAACATTGGTATAATATGTCCTTTGAGGGCAATTTTGTTGAAAAAAACCATCTTTTGAAAAAATAATTTAAAATATTTTTGATGCCTCGTCTATTTGATTTCGGTTCGCCGATCGGATCAAGTTCTGGAATTTTGATTGCCGCTTATACAGAAGATTTTTTTGCGTCTGACGGCGCGCTTTAAGGGCCGATCAGCGTCCGATTTTTGTTGGCCTGGGTATCAAGCAGCGCTCATTCATCGCACGATGGATATATTTTTTTCACAAGTAATTTTAGTTTACGGCAAGCCTTCGAAAATTAGCGCGCAAACGCTGTCGGACCGCGGATACATTGTTTGTCCGCGGCCTTATAAGACGGGAAAAGACTTTGGGGCGGAATTCATAAGTTGTTATTGTGCTTGATGTTATGGTCTTGCGCAAAAATTTTCTCCGAATTCTTCGGCCAAGCGGATTAAAAAATGAAATAGACTTTGATTCACGGAGTTTTTTTATCCCTCCGGCAACATCAGAGGCTGCAAGTGCGAGGCAAAAATATAGTCAGACAACGACAACGATGCTTGAAAAATGTCTTGCGGAAAACGCACGACTGCGATTGACGTGCGAGACGAAAAATCAAAGCGATATTGTTGCGGGCAATAATGAAAAAGCTGCTGCGGCAGGTACATCGTTTGCGCCTTGCATGAGTGTCGGCGCGGCAACTCGGCGATAAATTCAGAAAAATTTTTCACACTAATGCAAAAATTGTACTTGAAATAATTTTGGAAATAGATAACATCATGTAGAGTTGGGTCGTTGAGAGGCCCAATGGACTTGAAATTTCTCAATACGAAAAAGGATTTCAAATCGATGTAAGAAACGAACGACGGCTTGTTTCGATGCTCGGAGCATCGCGGACAGGATGTCGATGAAGTTCGTTGTCTTGTTTCTGTGGCGATGAGCCGGTCGTTCTTCGGCCCCAGCCTGGGGGCGACAAGGCAATCGTCCGG
>JBEKGL010000503.1:0-3387 GCA_050012815.1 Thermoguttaceae bacterium | reverse complement strand
CTATTTGTGCAAGGCCTGAATAGACCCGTATGACAGGAAAAGTGCTCAAAAATGAATGCCCTGGCCGTGCATGTTAAGCCCGGCCATGGCATCTGTTTTCGGTTTTATTTAATCTTATTTAGCCAAGGCCTTGTGAATGGAAGACTTGAAAGCACCTGTCGGTTGCCAGGGCGGAGATTGTGGCGGCCATCTTGCCCGGGCGGCAGTCATCGAGCAGGCTCATTTTTACATCACCGAAGCCGAGAAGCTCGAAGCAGGCGTCGGTTGAGTTCTGTACCGGTCCGCTGATAATCCTTAGGTATTTGTTGACAATGGATTTCGCCGGCATATTAGCAACTTTGTCGATTGCGGCACCCTTGCTGCTGGGGCATGTGGTTGGCGTAAGTGTCGCACCCCTAGTCGTAGTGAATGGCAACTGCGGATTATTTGCGATTTGTGTGTTCTGGACGAGCGAAGTTGCGCCTGGAACGCCTGTCATCCAATTGATTGTCAGGGCCTGCTGAACTGCGTTTGCCAGGTTTGCGTTCGGACAGTTCGCGTTATTGGAATTGTGCTTGCCAGTTGTGGATGGAAACTCGGTGTCGGGCGGAAGGAACGCCGAATTGAAGTAGACGTGCGGCTGGAACATGGTGAAATCAGCGCCGGTCTGCCAGGGGTGTTCTTTGTCCTTAACGTAAGCGCCTCCATTTGCGTCGTACGGAGTGGTGACCGCATAGGAATCGTGGCCGACCGCATATTTGTAGATCTCCGCGGTCGTTTGTTTGCCGTTCTGCAAAGCCCCCGCAAAGCCGGCGGCAAAACCGTCTTCCATGCTGTATTCGTAATGATTCGTGGCGGCGCAGCCGAAGTTTGTGTCCCCCACCGGCATCAAGTCATCCAGCATTCCTCCTGAAAAACATTCGGCGAAAACATAGGACGAATGCGCAGAATGTATGCTCTGCAAGGCAGGTGCCAAGACATCGTCGGCAATGTTCTGTCCCCATCCGCACAACTCCTCTTCGCCCGTGGTGCTGGGGGAGTTAAGTTTGCCGGAGCCGTGATCGAAACTGTAGAATAGGAAATTGTCGCTACTTGTCACGAGGCCGGCCAGCGTAGTCAGAGTGTTGAGCAGGTTTGCCTGAGTCGCCGATAGGACATGAGCGCCGGATGTGAATGTCATGTCTGAATTGATGTTGCCAGGTCGGTCGGCGGCCGGATTAGCGCCGTCCGCGAAAACGATGAAAATGTTGTTGGCTTCTACGTTGCATTTTACGGTAAGGGTTTGGTAAAGGCTCTTGATGTTGTTGTAAAAGCGGTCGGCATTTTTGCTGGCGTTGACGCCTCCGCTGAACAGCACGGCATAGTTCGGGCAGCGGGTCGTTGCCGCTATTGCACTCGTATAGGCGCTTGTCTGGTAATTATTCCAGGCATCGACGCGGAAGTAATATGTATTTTGGGGCAACAATCCGTAGACCACGCAACCGGTTGTATCAGGCCCTACGGATCCCAAATTAGACCACGTGGTAGTATTGTCCTGTCTATATTGGATGTTGAAACCCCTTTCATTAATGGCGTTGTCGTTCCAATTCAGGGTTAACGAAGTACTGCGAACATCGGTGGTGTTTAGATTCTTCGGCGCATAGAGTATGACGTCTCGTTCGATATTTATGTGGCTGTTTGGATTGATGTGGATGTCTATCAGGTTAGTCGTAGGCGAGTTCTGACCGACGGCAACGGCAATCATCGGTGTTGTGGGCTGATTCTGTGAAGGCGATAGATATATCGGCGAAGTCGTAACAGACATCAACTCTCGGGATTCCAGTTGCTCCAACCGCAGATCACGCCATGATCGCCGACGGAGGGAACTTGCCTTGGATTTGAAACTGGGGATTATTCTTTTCGTGCGCATGGTAAAACTCCTTTGCCGTTAAAGGGCCTATAGGGTGGGTTTGGTTGGCGCCGATCGGTCGCCTTTCGATCGATCGAGCCCGAATCTTTTCACTACAACCTTTTACTGACCGACAAGCGATTGTGACCGGAAAATCGCCATCTTTTTATCGATTTGTTGTCCTGTAAGGCGCCGCGTCGAAATAACCTGACCAATTTCAACCTGGAGGACAGGCTTCTTGCCTGTCTTTTTAGAATCGGACAAGAATGTCCTGACTCCTGAATTAGGTCTAGCCGGACAAGAATGTCCTGTCCTCCTGCTTGCCCCGGGCGGGCGGGCGGGCTATAAAGAAGGAGTCGGCGAATTGTTGTTTTGCGAGTTCATCTCCGCTAACAGGCGCTGACCATGACCGAAGCCTCTAAACACAGCTTATCGAACCCAACCCGGCGCATCGATCCGATTGCCGAGGAGGCGTACACTTTGGACCCAGCCGCCAAGAGCATGAACGATAGCCTGGCGGATAAGACCCCGGCCGCGCCCCTGGGACTCCATTTGCGATGCCCTCAATGTCTTGACCTGGTGGCCGTGGCCGACCATCAATCCCAGGATCAAATCCAGTGTACTTCGTGCGGCAGCCAGATTGCCTGGGTGGGCGCGGAGACCTTGGCGTCGCCGGCCGCCGCGGGGGGCGGGGCGGAGGTCGGGCAGCGCATCGGACGCTTTGAATTGATCGAGCGGCTCGGTTCCGGCGGTTTTGGCGAGGTATGGAAGGCCCGGGACACGCAACTTGATCGGACGGTGGCCGTGAAGATTCCCCTCCGGGGCATGCTAGGCCCTGAAGAAGTCGAGAAATTCCTCCGCGAAGCCCGGGCCGCGGCGCAACTCCGGCATCCGAACATCGTCAGCATTCACGAAGTGGGATTGGAAGGTAAACGGATCTATATCGTCGCCGATTTCATCGAGGGGCTATCGCTGGACAAGTGGCTGGCCGGCCGACGCGTGGCATGCCGCGACTGCGCCGCTTTATGCGTCAAAATTGCCGAGGGCCTGCACCACGCCCATGAATGTGGCGTGATTCATCGCGATCTGAAGCCCGGCAACATCATGATCGACCGCCGCGGGGAGCCGCACATCATGGACTTCGGGCTGGCCAAACGTGAAGCCGGCGAGACCGCAATGACCGTGGACGGCCAAATCCTGGGCACGCCCGCTTACATGTCGCCCGAGCAAGCCAAGGGTTTCGCTCATGGAGCCGACCGGCGCACAGACGTGTATTCCTTGGGCGTAATTCTTTTCGAGCTATTGACGGGCGAGCGCCCGTTCCGCGGCAGCTTGCAGATGCTTTTAAAGCAGGTGATGCAGGACGACCCGGTCAGCCCGCGGAAACTCGACGGCCATGTTCCCCGCGATTTGGATACGATATGCCTAAAATGTCTGCAAAAGGAGCCTGCGCGTCGATACCCGACCGCGAGAGCCTTGTCCGAAGAGTTGGGTCGTTACCTGGCCGGAAAGCCGATCGA
>JBEKGL010000502.1:0-3403 GCA_050012815.1 Thermoguttaceae bacterium | reverse complement strand
GTATTTCCGGCCCTGGGCCAATCGGTCGTGCTCGATCCCAAGCAGACGGGCGCGTTGGGCGTTGTGGAAACCTTCAGCGCCACGAGCGTCCTGGCAGCCGCCGACGCCGCCGCCAAGGCCGCGCGGATCACGCTCTTCCGCATCCACCTGGCCATGGCCCTGGGCGGCAAAGGCCTTTGCCTGATGACCGGCGCCGTGGCCGACGTCCGCGCAGGCGTGCAAGCCGCCGCCGACGAAGCCCGCCGCCGCGGACTCCTGGTCTCCGAAATCGTCATCCCCCGCCCGGGCAAAGAACTTTTCAGCGAATATCTATAAAATACAAATACAACTTGTTTTCTCTATATGGTTGTAATAAAATGGCTGAAAGAGTAATGAGCATTACACCAGATTGTAATTCAATATGCCGACTGTATTGAGAATTGGGCCTTATCGCTTCTTTTTTTATGCCGGTGATCAGAGTGAACCGGCCCATGTCCATGTTGAGAGAGAAAATAGTCAAGCTAAGTTTTGGCTTAATCCCGTTAGGCTTCAGAACAGCGGCGGTTTTAACAGATACGAAATACACCAGTTGCATAGATTGGTAGAAGATAATGCCGAACATTTGTTAAGGGAATGGGATGAATACTTCAACGGTTAGCGCGCCAATTGCGCGAATAAAAAGCGTTAATGTTACCGATGAATCACTGGCAGTAGATCTTGCCGATGGCCGAACCATAACGGTTCCTCTTTCTTGGTATCCAAGGCTATCGCATGGCAAGGCCGCGGAACGGAACAACTGGAAATTGATCGGCACTGGCGAAGGTATCCATTGGCCCGATCTCGATGAAGATATCAGCGTTGACAATATTATTCTCGGCCAACCATCGGGTGAAAGCCAGAAATCATTCGCCAAATGGCTAAAACAGAGGCAATCAGGAAATTGTCCGTAAACCTCCCTTGGCCGGCATCAAAACATCATCTGGTTTTGCAATAAGATTATTTAACTCTTCTGTCGTTTTGTTATGCTTAAGCATAACCTAAGGAATTAAAGAACTTCCCACAAACTGTTGCTTATATTGAACTCTTGTGGCGTCGATTCTTGGGATATGTTTATATGACAAGTGTGTGGGTTGCGCAGCTCTTTCTTTAGCGACATAACGGGTATCCTGAATTACCAACGTTTTTCAAGATATTAGACCTTGGCTCGACCTCTTACGCTGTAAACGACGCAACTCCTTGACGGCAAAGGAGTACGGAGTTATTAGTAGGGGCGGGGGGCCTTTCCACCGGAGAATCACGCCGGTTTTCTTGGCCCGGCTGCGAAGGATTTCTTCCGCTGGCGCAAATATGCTTTTGAGGACGCGGGAACCAACAAGGGAGTGGGTGTGGCCGACGACGAACAGTCCAGCCTGATTACCGTTCTGAAGCAACGCGACTGCTCAGCCTGGAGTACGGCCGTCGATCGCCATCTTCACGAGGTCTACGGCTTTGTTTTCCACCTTGTTGGGGGCAACCGGGCGGTCGCGGAAGACCTGAATCAGGAGACTTGGCTGGAAGCGCTGGACGGAATCGACCAGTGTAATGCAGCCCAGGGCAGTTTCCGGAACTGGTTGTTCGGCATTGCCCGCAAGCGAGTTGCCTTGCACTACCGCCGCCGTGCTTTGGCTGGGAATCCAACGTCGCTTAGTGATCAATTCGGGGAGGCGGCCGAACTGGGAGATAGTTCCATTTTGCCAGAGGACGTGCTGGAGCAGGTGGAACGCGTCTCTGTCGTGCGTGCGGCGATTCTGCTTCTTCCAGACGACCGCCGCGAGGTGCTGCTTTGGAAGTATGTGGAAGGGCTTTCCGTCGAGACAATTGCCATCCGTATGGGAAGAACCGCCAAGGCGGTCGAGTCGCTGCTTTCCCGAGCGCGGGAACAGGTGCGGGGCCTGCTCCGTGGGTACATGATGCCCTGTAGCAACGGACAACGGGTAAGAAAGGAGTCGTCCAATGAGTAATCAATTCAGTAACGATGAGGAAGTGCTGGCCCACTTGGTCCGCGAAGCGGGAGACCCGAGTGTTTCACCAGACCCGCAATATGCCAAAACGCTCCGGGCGACGATTTTGGACCGCGTGGGCATGGCGGAAACGGTTGCCCATGTGAAAGAGGCTATCCGGGAAGCGGATGTTAGTCCTATTATCACTGTAGAAAGGACCCTAAAAATGAAACGCATTGCCAACCTCGCCATGGCTGCAACAATCCTTGTGGCCCTCGGCATTCTGGTCTTTTGGATGACGATCGGTGGCGGTTCGACCAGCATCGCCTTCGCGGAGGTGGCCAAAGCGTTGGACAGCCTCCGAACCGCCACATACGACTGCACGATGGAAATGAAGGACCCGATGGACGGGAAGACGCACACCACCAATATGAAATGCTTTTTCCTGGCGCCGTCGTGTGAACGTACCGAGACGTCGGTGTCCACGGGTTCCGCCAAGGACAAGGACAGCGGCATTATGATTTTGGATCATCAGGCCATGAAAGGCATTACACTGGCACCCGAGCAGAAACTGGCCACCACGATCGATCTCTCGAAGATAAAGAAGCCCGCCGGACCGTCGAATCCGTTCGAGATGGTGCGGCAACTCGTTCGGGAGGGGAGCAGTGGCCCGGGCATGAAGGTCGATTCGCTTGGCAAGAAAGAAATCGACGGACGTGTGGCTATCGGCTTTCGGACCCATAGCAACATGGCAGACCAGGCTTTCTGGGCGGATCCGCAGACTGCCCGGCTCGTCCGAATCGAAGTTGACTTCGCCGGCGGCAGCGGTCATGGCGTGATGAGCAACTTCCGCTATGACATGGAATTGGACCCGTCGTTGTTCAGCCTCGAACCGCCCGCCGGCTATACCATCAATAACATGGAGGCGACGATGCCCGTCGAGGATGATCTGGTCAACATCCTTCGTGTCGTTGCCGAGCACAACGATGGCACTTTCCCTGCCGCAATTGGTATGAGCAACAAGGAATACCAGCAAGCCATCCAAGCGGCCTCAAAATCGGAAGTTGAAAAGCTTGTCAAAGAACCGGAAACTGAAAAGCTTCTTAAGGACCTTCTAGTCCAGTACGGCAAGGATAAGGATGGGTTCATGAAGGCGTGGATGAAGGCGATGATGCCGTTCCAGCAGAAGCTCATGCAGAAGTACCAGCAGGGCATGATGTTCTACAACATGCTAAACTCACAAAACGACTCGCACTATGCCGGCAAGGACGTGAAGCTGGGCACGCCCGATCGGCCCATCTTTTGGTACAAGCCCACAGGGGCCGAGAAGTACCGCGTCATCTACGCCGATCTAAGCGTCAAGGATATGACACCAGACGATGTCAAGAAGTTGCCGGAAGCGAAGACCAAATAGGGTCATCGGCGCGGTTCAGGATCACATGCGG
>JBEKGL010000501.1:0-3409 GCA_050012815.1 Thermoguttaceae bacterium | reverse complement strand
CGTATAAACTTATGGTCCAACTCGGCCAACAGCACGAACGGATTCAGGACGATCTGCGGGGCCTGGTGGCCGGAGAAGTCCTGTGCGGCGACTTTTTTCGGCAACTCCACGCCAGCGACGCGAGCATCTACGAAATTCGACCGCTGGCCGTGGTCCGCCCAAGCCGGGCAGCCGACGTTTCCGCCTGCCTGCGCTACGCGCGCGACCATAATTTACCCGTTCACGCCCGGGGCGCAGGCACGGCCTCGGCCGGCGAGTCGCTGGGGCCCGGAATAATCGTCGACCTTTCCAAGTATCTGCGTCACGTAATCCGCATCGATGCCGAAAAAGTCCGCGTGCAAGCCGGCACGGTCTTGGAGCGCCTCAATGCCCAATTGCGTCCGCTGGGCCGCATCTTCGGCCCCGATCCGGCCAAAGCCGCCGTCACCACGGTGGGCGGCGCGGTTGCCCTGGATACCGCCGGCAGCCGCTACTTGAAATACGGCCCGGTCCGCAATTGCGTCGCCGGCCTGCAAGCGGTTCTAGCCGACGGCGAAATCCTCGAACTTGGCAGGGAACCCCTTTCTAACGGCGCAAGCGCCAGCACCATTCCGCGCAAACGGGATCTGGTCAGCCGCCTGGCCGCGGTGTTGAAAGACAACGCCGATTTGATCCGTTCCCATCGCTTAAAAAGTCCCATCAGCCGCTGTGGATACAACCTCGACGGCGTGTTGGGCGAGGATTATCTCGATGTCGCCCAGTTGCTGGCCGGCTCGGAGGGAACGCTGGCCATAATCACCGAAGTCTCGCTTCTCACCCAGCCATTGCCCGGACCGCGCGGAGCGTCTTTGTTGTTGTTCGACAGTCTGGAGAAGGCATCCCGGGCGGTGCGGGAAATTCTCCCCTGGAAACCCATCGCCTGCGAACTGATGGACCGCCGCCATCTCAGTCTGGCGCGGGAAGCTGAAGTGCGTTTCGATTTGTTGATCCCGGCCGACGCCGAGGCCTTGCTGCTGGTCGAGCAAGAAGCCGCCGATGCCGTCGAACTGGAAAACCAAATGCGCGAAATGGCCGCCTATCTGACGCAGACTAAACACCTAGCTTACGCGGTCCGCCAGGCCTTCGATCCGGATGAGTTGAAATTGTTTTGGCGCTTGATTGATCCCCTTCAGCCTTCTTCATATAGGCTGAAAGGCGCGTCCCGGGCAGTACCCGTGGCCGACGACATCGCCGTACCGCCGGAAATTTTACCCGATTTCCTGCCCCGGGTGCAAAATGTTTTGAAGCGGCAACAGGTAACGGCCTCGTTGCTGGCCCACGCCGGCCACGGGGGATTGCACATTCGTCCGTTTCTCGATTTAGCCAATCCGGACGACGTGGAACGCATGCGCCGCCTTGCCGAGGAACTATACCGGGAAGTAATGGACGTCGGCGGCTCGATAACCGGCGAACATGGGTACGGGCTAAGCCGCACGTCGTTCCTCAAACAACAAGCCGGGCCGTTGTACGATGTGTTCCGCGCTATCAAACGGATTTTCGATCCGGAGAACATACTGAATCCCGGAAAAATCGTGGGCGATGATCCCGAACTTTTGATGCGCAATCTGCAGCCGGCGATCAAAACACAACCCGTCTCAACGCCCGCCGATGCCGATTCGTCGCTAGATCGGCCCGCAATGCGCGACCTGGTCGAATTGCAGTTGGACTGGGACCCGCTGAATGTCGTCGACGCGGTGCTCGACTGCAACAGATGCGGCGTATGCCGGACCCAATCGCCCGAAGCCCGCATGTGCCCGATCTTCCGCATCGCGCCCAGCGAAGAGGCGTCGCCCCGCGCGAAAGCGAATTTACTGCGCGGGATCCTCACCGGCGCGGTGGAACTCCACCAACTTACCGGCGCGGAATTCAAATGCATCGCCGATTTATGCGTGCACTGCCACATGTGCCGACTGGAATGTCCGGCCGGCGTCGATATTCCCCGGCTGATGCGGGAAAGCAAAGGGGCATACGTCGCCGCCAACGGACTGACCTTTGCCGAGCGGGCAATGATTCACCTCGACTACCTCGGCGCACTGGGCGGCCTGGTCAGCCCAGCGGCCAACTGGGCGCTGGGCAACCGGCAAATGCGATGGTTGCTGGAACGGATATTGGGCATCGCCCAGGGACGCAAATTGCCGCGATTGACCTCGCGGAATTTCATCCGCCGCGCCCACCGCCGCCGCCTGACGCGGCCCGTTCGCCGCGGCGATCAAAAGGTCCTCTATTTCGTGGATACCTACGCGAATTACTTCGATCCGCAACTGGGCGAAGCCCTGGTTGCCGTGCTGGAACATAACGGCGTGGGGGTATACGTGCATCCCAATCAAAAGCCGGCCGGCATGCCCTCGATCGCCTGCGGAGCGCTCGATCACGCTCGATCCCTGGCCGGACACAACGTCGCCATCCTGGCCGAAGCCGTGCGCCAAGGATATCATGTCGTGGCCACGGAACCGGCCGCGGCCCTATGCCTTACGCGGGAATATCCGCAACTGATCGACGACGACGATGCCCGGTTGTTGGCCGCCAATAGCAGCGAGGCCTGCTCTTACCTGTGGAAAATGCACACCCAAGGCAAACTGCAAACGGATCTGAAACCCATTAACATCATGCTGGGATATCATACTCCGTGCCATCTGAAGGCCTTGCGGGTCGGCACGCCCGGCGAAAATCTCCTGGGCTTAATTCCAGGCTTGCGGATCGAGCACATCGAAAAAGGATGCTCCGGCATGGCAGGAACCTTCGGACTGTTCGAGAAAAACTATCGCGGCAGTTTGCGGGCGGGAATACGGTTAATCAACCAATTGCGCAGTCCCTCGATACAGGCGGGTGCGACCGAATGTAGCACCTGCAAAATCCAGATGGAACAGGGCACCGATAAGCCCACCATCCATCCCATCAAATTGCTGGCCCTGTCCTACGGCTTGATGCCCGAGATCGCCCGATTACTAAACACAAAAGGAGGAAAACACACAAAATGACCTGCATACATCTAAAACAACTTTACGATTACTGCCAAACGCACAATCTGAAACTCAGCAGCACCGATCTGATCCGGATCGTCTGCCCGCAATGCGGGGTGGAAGAAGTGTGCCCTTCCGTGTTGGCCGAAGAATACGAATCCAAGCATCACGAGCCGGAAGGAGAACAAACAAGCGATGAGGGGCCGGAGGCCGGGGGCTAGAAATTAGGGATTGGGGATTAGGGATTAGAGGCTAGGTGCTTGAGAACACTGCATAATGACGAAAATGAATAACGAATAAAGAGAAAACCGTTTGTGGTTTCGCCATCCCTAATCTCTAATCCCTAATCCCTAATCCCTAATCCCTAATCCCTAATCCCTAATCCCTAATCCCTAGTCTCTATAATTCCTGCCCGACGTTGGGGGTGGCTT